>JAOUFX010000306.1 GCA_029857975.1 Deltaproteobacteria bacterium
CCGAGAAAGTGAAGCGCAAGCTCGTCGCCATCCTGAGCGCGGATGTCAAAGGGTACAGCCGTCTCATGAGCGTGGACGAGGAGGCGACCGTGCGCACGCTCAATACCTATAAGCAGGCTATGGGGGATCTCATCCGGCAATATGGCGGCCGTGTAGTGGATGCCCCCGGTGACAACCTGCTCGCTGATTTTGCCAGCGTGGTGGATGCGGTCAAGTGTGCGGTGGAGATTCAGGAGGAGATCAAGGACAAGAATAAGGAGCTACCGGAAGACCGCCGGATGGAGTTTCGGATTGGGATCAATCTCGGGGATGTGCTGGAGGAAGGAGAGAAAATCTTCGGGGATGGGGTGAATATCGTAGCCCGGGTGGAAAGGTTGGCGGACCCGGGCGGGGTGTGTATTTCGGGGACAGCGTATGACCAGGTGAAGAACCGGCTGCCTTTTGGGTTTAAGTCCCTGGGGGAGCATGTTGTCAAAAACATTTCGGAGCCGGTGCGGGTCTATCGAGTCTTGATGGAGCCGGGAATTACTTCCCGTTGGGCCTTAGTCAAAAAGATTAGTCTAAGACGATGGCGGAGGACGGCCCTTTCTTTAGGGGTTGTCCTGATTTTAGTAGTCGCTGCAGTCATCGCCTATTTCTATCTGCGTCCCTCCGCTCCTCGGGTGGAGGTCGCCTCCAAGGGGAAAATGGCTTTCCCGCTTCCTGAAAAACCCTCTATCGCAGTCCTACCCTTCGCGAACATGAGCGGGGACCCCAACCAGGAGTTCTTCAGCGATGGGATAACGGAGGCCATTATCACCACTCTCTCCAAAATTCCGGACTTGTTTGTGATTGCCCGAAACTCCACGTTTACCTATAAGGCAAAGCCCGTAAAGGTCAAGCAGGTAAGCGAGGAGCTGGGTGTGCGGTATGTCCTGGAGGGCAGTATTCAAAAGTCTGCCGACCGGGTTCGGGTCACCGCCCAATTGGTCGATGCGCTCACGGGGCATCACCTTTGGGCCCAGCGTTACGATCGAAACATGAAGGAACTCTTTGCCCTGCAGGACGAGATGACCCTCGAGATCGTTCTTGCCCTGCGTGTGAAGCTTACGGAAGGGGAACAAGAACTTGTCCGGCATCGATCAACGAACAATTTGGAGGCCTGGGGCCATGCGGTCAGAGCCTATAGCCTCTTCGAGCGTTTTACAAAGGAGGATAACGCTAAGGCGCGGGAGCTTTTTGAGCGCGCTGTAGAGTTGGATCCCAATTATGCCTGGGCCTGGACGTTTCTAGCCTGGACCCATTGGATCGATACCAGATATTTCACCCAATCCAGGGAGGAATCTTTCAAACGCGCGGTTGAACTCGCCCAAAAATCGGTGAAACTCTCAGAGAAAAATCCCGATGTCCATGCATTGCTGGGTGGGATTCATCTCTTTCAACGTCAGTACGCAGAGGCCGTGGCTGCGGGAGAGAGGTCCGTCGCCCTCGGCCCGAATAATGCGGAAAACCTGGTACTCTTGGGCCATACCTTCCTTTTCGTCGGAAGGTTCGAGGAAGCGATCGAACTGATCCGAAAAGCAATGCGCCTCCATCCCTACTATCCACCCTGGTACCTGGTGACGCTTGGCAGTTCACTTTATCTTTCAGGGCGGTATGAAGAGGCCAATGCCGCTTATCAAGAAGTCATTCGCCGCACGCGTGATGTGAGGGGCCCTATTCCTATGTTCGCGCAACTTTTATCGGCCGCCTGCTTCGGTATGCTAAATAGGGATAGAGAAGCCCGGGACCACCTGGGTGAAGGTCGGAATTTATGGCCCAAAACCGAAGGTGACTTTTCCTTGGAGAATGTTCGAAACTGGTGGGCCAAGCGTACTTTCTACCAAAACCCGGCGCATGTTGAGCAACTCATGGAAGGTATGCGAAGGGCCGGCCTGAAATGAAGGCCGGATTTGTTTTTTACCTTCTAACAATTGGTTGTAGCTAGGTAGATTTCGGTTTTCCCATCGTTAGAATTGGATCACAACCCTTCGTCTTTCACGCGAAATTCCCTCAAAATCTCTTGCTGTATAATGTAGCCGATCTTTTCTACTTTTGTAGGGGGGTTGCCCAAGCAATCGTAGTAGAAGTTCTCAGGCTCGATCCTACGCCCTCTAGGAGCAGGGTAGACTTTATCGAAAAATGTGCAGCTTTTTCAAATGGTAGGCCAGGGTTTCTCTGGGAATACCCAGTTGTCGCGCCGCGGCGCTCACGTTCCAGCGTCCGGTCCCCCGATATTTTGTGGCGTTGAGAGCCTCCAGGTAGCGTGTCCGTTCTCCCTCCTTTAGAAATCGGTGATCTTTCTCCGGCACAATTTCCGTGTCAGAGTGACGGATTCCGGATGGGGAAGAGGGGTGTTCTTCCCCGGGGATTACAGGCTGATGCAGCCAGGCCGGGAGATTGGCGGGGGTGATTTCGTCTCCCTCGCAGAGCGCCGCCGCAGCGAACAGGGCCTGTTCCAGCTGGCGCACATTTCCCGGCCAAGGGAAAGCCGTTAACCGATCCAATGCTTCCGGCGAAAGGCGCAAGGGTTTTTCACGGGGGAGTTTTCCTTTTTGCTGGCTGTGAGCCTTATTCAAGAAGTGGAGCGCCAAGAGATGAATATCTTCCACCCGCTCGCGCAGGGGAGGAATCCTGATTTCCATGCCGCAGAGCCGGTAATAGAGATCTTCCCGAAACTTCCTCTCCTTCATCATTTCCATTAAATCTTTGTTGGTGGCGGCCATGATGCGCGTGTCGGAGGGTATGGGTTTCTCCGAACCCAGGGGGGTCACCTTTTTTTCTTCCAGTACCCTCAGTATTTTCGCCTGGCAAGCCACACTCATTTCCCCGATTTCATCCAGAAAGAGCGTCCCCCCCGAAGCGGCCACAAATTTCCCCGAACGATCGTGGGTCGCCCCGGTAAAGGCTCCTTTGACATGGCCGAAGAGCTCACTTTCCAGGAGCGTCTCGGACAGGGCGGCACAGTTTACCTCTAAAAAGGGTCCCTGAGCGCGGGGACTGGCCTCGTGAATCCGGCGGGCAGCCAGCTCTTTGCCAGTCCCCGTCTCCCCATAGATTAATACGGGGATATCGGTTTCACCTGCTTTGAGACAAAGGTGAAGTGCCTCTTGCACGGCCTGGCTAATACCCACAATGACGGTCTTCCCCTGGGAAAATTCTAGAGATTTATCCTCTATCCCCACTTCCATCTTCGAAAGGGCTCGATAAGGAACCAATTTTCCCGCCTTCGCCAACGCGGCAGCGTACATCACTGCAAGGGCGCAGAGCCAATCTTTCCACTCGGGAGCGAAAACCTTGTCGGAATGATGGTTCAGGATATTCAGGACCCCGAAGAGATGGTCTTCGAAAAGAACCGGCGCGGAAACCATGGCATAGGTCCTAAGGCCAAACCGCTCATCAACACGTGAATCATGAAAAGTTTGTTTCTGGGCGTTTACCACAAAAACGGGCTGGCGCGACAAGGCCGCGGCTCCGCCGATCCCTTCCCCCTGGCGCAGGGTAATATCCATCACTTTGTCAAAAGGAATGTCCGTACTTGAAACGAGGTGTAATTGATTTTCCGTATCGACCTGCCAGATAGACGCTGCATCCGCGGAAGCAGATTTAGCCAGTATGCGGCAGAAAGCAGCGTTATATTCTGGGCTGCCGGGAATGCCGGCGAGTGGCCCATGAAAAAACCGGACCGTTTCTAAAAAAGAAATCGTAGGCTTCATTTTATGCTTCTCGGGGACTCAACTCCATAAATGGGCCATTCTGTTTAGGGTAGTACCGTAATGAAAATACTTTTGATGAATTAGTAAAAAGTCGTCATTCCCGCGCAGGCGGGAATCCAGGATGGATGAAAGGCATTGAAAACTGGATTCCCATTCCCCGCTTCCGCGAGGACAAGCTTCACGGGAGTGATGGAAAAGCCAATGGAAAGACTTTTTACGAGACCATCAGTTATTAAATAATTTAAGAATAAAAATGGAAAATATGCAAGCTAAATTTTAACCAATTTAACAAAAATGGTTAAAATGGCATTGCCAAAATTGCCAAATTTTGTGATAAACGCGTGATTTGACGCGGCTATTTAATAATGGGATTATAAAAAACTAAATAATATCGTAAAGATAAAAATCATGAGGTAAAAAAAAGAGATTGGCATAAGGCTTGATCTCTTAATTGTAATCATAACTCATACTTTCAAAATGAAGCGGTGGATATTGTCGGCTAATATCGGGAGGATTTTATGAAAAGAGGGATGCGGAAGTGCCAATACGGAAGGCTTCGGAGGGTTTTGTATCCCTTTGGGGCCTTTCTTCTCTGTTTTCCTTGAATTGCTTTTCCTTATAAAAATCAACTAAACCTTCAAAACCAAAAAGGAGGAAATGACCATGGCTACAAGAAAGTCAATGTGGGTTCTCTTGGGCATCTTAGTGATCTTGGCCTGGGTTCTTGGGTCTGCTTCAACGGCCCAAGCAGAAGACCTCAAATGCAGACTAATTTCTACTGTCACAAAGGTTGAAACTAATAAAATCGACGATCAAGAAGGGCACGTAGTGGGAATTTACGAGAGAAAGGGTTTAATGTTGCATGACAACGGAGAAGTGGCCAACGAATTGAATAGAGGCGTTTTTGACAATATCAAAGGGGTCTCCAAATGGCAGGGATATTGCCTTCAGACCTTTAAGGACGGCTCTACAATGATGATGAAGCATCAAGGCACAAACAATAAAGGGCAAATTGTTGAGGCCAGCTTTGAATTAATTAAGGGGACCGGTCGGTTTGAAGGGATCAAGGGCCAAGGAACCTTCACCGGACAAGATCACGGGAGCTTTAACCACCTTCAGTTTACTGGCACTTATACTCTGCCCAAAAAATGATTTGCAGTAGAGCAAAAATGAGCAAGCTAACAACCTGACTTTATCTTGTGGGGAATTTATGAAATGGATTTTCCAGAAGGACCTAATATGAAGGCTCCAGGGGGATTTTGAATATCCCTTTGGAGCCTTTTTCTATCACAATCTCGGGAAAAAATTAGTATCCCAGAAGCAATAA
>JAOUFX010000307.1 GCA_029857975.1 Deltaproteobacteria bacterium
TGGTCCGCCGAGATGGCAGGTGGGACTGGAAAAGCATTCTGCTGGGAATGGGCCGAAGAGGCCCGGAAAAAGAGGGGCTTTATCCTTTCCGGCGGACTGAATTCCATGAACGTCTACCCGGCCATTAAAAAGCTGCGGCCGGTCGGGGTGGATGTTTGTTCCGGAGTGGAACAAATTCCCGGGAAAAAGGACTTATGGAAAATGATCGATTTTGTAAAGGAGGTTAAAAGAGCAGATGGTTCAACCTGATAAAAGAGGGCATTTTGGAGATTTTGGGGGCAAATATGTCCCGGAAACCTTGATGGCTCCGTTGGAAGAATTGGAGAAGGCCTATCACGCTTCCAGAAAAGATGGGCTGTTCCAAAAAACAATGACGGACTATTTAAAAAATTATGCGGGAAGGCCTACCCCCCTTTATTTCGCGGAAAGGCTCACCGAGGAATTAAAGGGCTGCCGCATTTATCTCAAACGGGAAGACCTGGCCCATACGGGGTCTCATAAAATCAACAATACCTTGGGCCAGGCTCTGCTGGCCCAAAGGATGGGGAAGAAAAGAATTATTGCCGAAACCGGAGCGGGTCAACACGGAGTTGCTACGGCCACTGCCGCTGCTCTCACCGGGCTGCAGTGCGCAGTCTATATGGGGGAAGAAGACATCCAGCGGCAATCCCTGAATGTTTTCCGGATGAAACTCCTCGGGGCCGAAGTCATTCCGGTTATCTCGGGGTCCAGGACTCTGAAGGATGCCATTAACGAAGCGATTCGGGACTGGGTGACCCACGTTCGCGATACCTACTATCTGATCGGGTCGGTGGTCGGACCCCATCCCTATCCTATGATGGTCCGGGACTTTCAAGCGGTGATCGGTAAGGAAGTAAGGAAACAAGTAATGGAAAAAGAAGGCCGGCTTCCGGATTGCATGGTGGCCTGCGTGGGTGGGGGGAGCAACGCCATCGGCCTGTTCCATCCGTTTTTAAAAGACGGAGTACGCCTTATCGGCGTAGAAGCCGGGGGTCTGGGATTATTCAGCGGTAGACACGCAGCGTCGCTGAACGCCGGCTATGTCGGAATGCTTCACGGATGCATGAGTTACATCCTGCAGGATGATTCCGGCAATATCTTGGAGACCCATTCCATTTCCGCGGGTTTGGATTATCCGGGGGTCGGGCCGGAACACGCCTTTTTTAAAGAAAGCGGAAGGGCTGAGTATGCCACCGTTACGGACGAGGAGGCCCTGGAAGCTTTTCACCTCCTTGCCCATCGAGAAGGTATCCTCCCCGCGTTGGAATGCGCCCATGCCCTGGGTTACGCTGGGAAAATTGCTCCTTCCCTGGGGAAAGAGCAGATCATGGTTGTGAATCTGTCGGGGCGAGGAGACAAAGATGTGCAAACGGTCGCTACAATAATGGGGGTTGAATTATGAGCAGGATCGACCAGACATTCAAGAGATTAAAGCAAAAAAGCCGGTCCGCCTTGATTCCTTTCGCCGTGGCCGGGGATCCGGACCTCGCCGCCACAGAGGCCCTGGTTTGGCAGATGGCGCAAGCCGGAGCGGACATCATTGAACTGGGGGTGCCTTATTCCGATCCGCTTGCGGATGGCCCCACCATCCAGGCTGCCTCGCAGCGAGCGTTATCAAGAGGGGTCAACCTCAAGGCGGTATTAAACTTGGCCAAAAATTTTAAGGGGAAAACCATCCCCCTGGTCATCATGACTTATTTCAACCCTGTTTACCATTATGGATTGAAGGCTTTCGCTGCGGAGTGCCGAGAGTGCGGAATCGCAGGAGTGATCATTCCTGATCTTCCGCCGGAAGAAGGGGGGCCATGGATTGAAGAGGCCAGGAAAGCAGGAGTGGATACGATTTTTTTAACAGCACCGACCAGTTCACCCGAACGAATCCGAAAGGTGAGCAAGATATGCCGCGGGTATATCTACCATGTATCCGTAACCGGGGTGACCGGAGTGCGGGGGAAATTATCCGCAGACCTGGAGCCGGCAGTCCGCAAGATCAGAGAGATAAGCCAAAAGCCGGTAGCCGTTGGTTTCGGCATTTCCACACCGGAGCAAGCCGAGGAGGTGAGCCGCTTTGCCGATGGAATCATCGTGGGCAGTGCCATTGTAAAGATTATGGAGGGCGGAGCAGGGAAGGAAGATATTGTGCGCCAGGTGGGATCTTTTATCACATCCCTCGCTGCCGCCTGCCATAAGAAGGCGGGAACAAGAAAAATTCCTTGATTGGTGCCTGCGGTCAGTGCTATATTTATAACCCTGTCTATGACCGTAGCGACCTGAAACCAGTTTCTTCCTAAAAAAATTGGGAGGAAGCAGCATGCGTCGATTCATTCCAACCCCATTTCTCTTCTCAAAGAGGGATGGGGTTTTTTGTTTAAGCGCTTTTTTACCTATGGGGGGAAGGTATGCTGGAGAAGGGGATATTATTTTAAGAAAGGGGTGATATTATGCCAGTCTATGTCATGCTCACCAACTTAACCGATGAAGGGAGGAAGACGGTAAAGGAGAAACCCGGAAGGATCAAGGAGGTCAACAAGGAAGTGGAAAAAATGGGGGTCAAAGTCATTTCCCAGTATGCCCTCCTGGGTGCCTACGACTTCGTGAACATCTTGGAGGCTCCTGATAACCTTACCATTGCCAGGGTGGCAGTCGCGTTAAGTGCCAGGGGTACATTGCAGACAACAACCCTTGCCGCCCTCTCTGTTGAAGAGTTCATCAATATGCTGAAAAAGTAGAATAGGGATCGGACCAAAGCCGCTTCCCCAAAAATCCAGCATACCCTCCCAAAAATTTAAGCCGAAGAAATAAACCTTCTCCTCTCCCCAACGAGACCTGGCCGTAATCCGGGCGGGAGGGCATGGAGGAAAGGATGAAAAATTTTAAGAGCTGGCCGAAGTATAATCCCCGTTCCCTGAACTACCCGGAGATTCCCGTTTTCCAGTTTCTCCGATCCTCCGCAACCAAGTGGCCCTTTCGCATCGTTATCATTTTTGATGCCCTGGAGATTACCTATAGCGAGCTGCTCAATTTGGTCGAGCGGTTCGCGGCAGCCCTGGCCGGTTTGGGAATTAAGAAGGGCGACCGGGTGGCCATTCACTTGCCCAATTGTCCCCAGTTTGCCATCGCCTATTACGCCGCTTTGATGAACGGGGCGATCTTTACTCCCTGCAGCCCGCTGATGGTGGAAAGAGAGATGGAATACCAGCTGAACGATGCCGGGGCGGAGACGATCATTACCTTGGACCTTTTTTATCCTACGGTGGAGAAGGTACTCCCCAAGACCAAAATCAAGAACGTGATCGTTGCCTCCCTTCCGGACATCTTCCCTCCCCTCATCACAGCCGTTCGGCCTCCTTTGGTGAAAAAAGAATTTTCCGGGGCTCTCGACTTTACGTCCTTGCTGAAGTCTTACGAGCCCCAACCCCCGGAGGTCCGGTTTGAGCCCAAGAAGGACCTGGCCCATCTGGCTTATACCGGGGGAACGACCGGGATTTCTAAGGGGGTGATGCTCACCCATTTTAACGTGGTGGCCAACGTCCTGCAGGTGGCCCATTGGACAGCCGGCGGCAACGTTCGTTATCAAAATGAAGTCTTGAATCTCGTACCGGAGGAGGGGGATCGGGAAGAAGATCGCCCGGTCAGGTTCGGTAAGGGAAAAGCCCTGATCGTAGTCCCCTGGTTCCATGCGATGGGCACAATTGGCTACCTGAACCAGACCATCTACGCCGGCACCACCATGGTGGTCTTTCCCCGTTTCGATCCCGGGCAGTACCTTCAGGCCATCGAGAAGTATGAGGCCAATGCCATCGGGGGCGCGCCGCAGCTTTTCATCCCTCTGGTCAACCATCCGGATTTCAAGAAATATGATTTTTCCGCCATCAAGATCGCCGCCTCCGGTGCGGCTCCTCTTCCGGTTCCGGTAATGGAGCAGATGCTGAAAAGTTTTCCGGGCCTGGTCACGGAAGCCTATGGCCTAACCGAGGTCACCATGGCCAGCCACTTCAATCCGCCGGAGCGCGGAGCGGTAAAAGCAGGTTCGATCGGCCTTCCTTTAGCCGACACCGAGGCCAGGATCTTGGATCTGGAGACCGGAACGAAAGAGCTTCCTCCGGGGGAGGTCGGGGAACTTTGTCTCAAAGGACCGCAGGTAATGCAGGGCTACTGGGATAAGCCCGAAGAAACGAAAATGGTGCTGCGGGATGGCTGGCTCTATACCGGAGATATTGCCCGAGAGGACGGGGACGGATATTTTTTTATCGTCGACCGCAAGAAAGACATGCTTATCTACAAAGGCTACAACGTTTATCCTCGGGACCTGGAAGAAGTCATGGCCAAACATCCGGCCATTCAGCAATGTGCGGTGGTGGGAAAGCTGGACCCGGAAGCCGGGGAAATCCCCGTGGCTTTTGTCGTCTTGAAAGCAGGAGTGACAGCAACGGAAGAGGAACTGCTGGATTACTGCGCGAAGAACGTATCTCCCTACAAAAAGATCCGGCAGATCATCTTCAAGAAACAACTGCCGGTCAGTGGGGCCGGGAAGGTTTTGAAAACAGAGTTACGAAGGGAAGTTCAGGGTAATTAGTTCGGAGATTGTATTAAAAAATCCATATTCGGCAAGGCGCAATCCGAGATTGGGGAAAATAGAAATATCTTGACAAAAAGGGCGATTTGAAAGAGATTCTAAAATAGGCCCTTAAAAGTTGCTTCTTTAAGAGGTACGTGTGTTCAAACTGCGTAAGAGAATCAGCGACATCCTGATCGAGGCCGGTTTAATTAACCAGCAGCAGCTGGACCGGGCCCTGATCCTCCAGAAGAACAAGAATAAGCGCCTGGGAAAGATCCTGGTTGAGTTGGGTTATGTCACGGAAAGGCAGATCGCTGAAGCTCTTTCCCAGCAACTTACCCTTCCTCTGGTTGATTGCGACCATTACGAGATTACCGAGGAAGTAAAAGCTCTCGTCCCCAAAGAAATTGCCGAAAAGAAAATTATCATGCCGCTTGAGGTCAAAGCAAAAACCCTCTGGTTAGCGATGGCCGATCCTCTG
>JAOUFX010000308.1 GCA_029857975.1 Deltaproteobacteria bacterium
CTTAGCCAGCATACCCTCCTTACCTGATAATCCCACACTCTCCAAAAGTTTCCCGGATTTTTCCTCCACTCCCCCGTTCTTTCTCCCCTTACTCCCCCCCCTTTGGGAAAGGCAGGAGATGGTTACGTTCTCGAAAGTGGTGAGCTGGTGGAAGGGCCGCACAATCTGGAAGGTTCGGGCAATCCCCTTATTGACGATGGTCCATGGCTTCAGGCCAACAATGCTCTCTCCTTGGAAGGTGATCATCCCCCGGCTAGGTTTGAGAAAACCGGTCAACAAATTGAAGAGGGTGGTCTTCCCCGCGCCATTGGGGCCGATGATCCCTAAGGTCTCCCCCTGGTAGAGAGTAAAGCTGACGTTGCGGAGAGCTCCCAACCCACCGAAGTATTTGGTCAGATCATGGACTTCCAATATCGTTCCCATGAATGATCTCACCTCCCTTTCTTTTTGATGAGGCCCATGATCGCATCGCTGAGGGTGGGCAGGACCCCCTTAGGTAGAAACAGCAGTATGAGAACCACAGCCGCGGTATAGATGAGAAGTCGCACTTCTTCCCATTCCCGCATCATCTCGTTGAATAATGTCAGAAGATAAGCCCCCGCGATGGGACCGGTGATCGTGCCGATCCCTCCCACCACGCTCATGATGATCACCAAAACCGATAGGTTGATGGATAAGGTCTCCGGTCCCACGTGAAGTTGATTGTGCGCATAGAAAGCCCCAGCCGCCCCGGCCAAGAACCCGCTGATCACGAAAGTGGTCAGCTTATAGGCGGTCGTATTTACACCCGAGGCCATGGCTCCAACCTCATCTTCCCGGATGGCTTTGAGGATCAGCCCTTTATTCGATCGGCCGCCGATATAAAGCAAACCGCAGGATAAGGTCGTGAGGAGAATTGAAAAGTAGTATTTTCCCTCCAAGGTGGGCCAGATGGGAGCGATTCCATAAAGACCGTCGAGGCCGCCGGTGACTTCCCAAAATACATCGGTCAGCCCGTAGGGAAGGGCGGCCGCAGCAAAGGTGGCCAGGGCAAAATAGGGACCCCGGAGGCGAAGGCAGGGCGTCCCGATAATGAGCCCCAAAAGGGCGGCCACTCCTCCCCCGAAAAAGATGGTCACCCAGGGGGGGAATTTGAAATAGAAATTCAAAAGAGCTGCGGTGTAAGCTCCCCCACCGATGAAAAGGGCGTGGCCAAAGCTGACCTGGCCCGTGTACCCGCAGAGAATATCCCAACTGGCCACGTAGACCGCATAGATGTTGGCCAGGATTATGATTTCCACGATGGCCCGGTTTTTGATAAAAAGGGGCACCACAGAGAGGACCGCCAGGGCAATGAGTAATCCCACTCGTTCGCCGGAAAAAATGGAGCGGTTATTTTGTTCAGGCATAATTTTCCCCCTCTTCAAGTCTCAATCCGTTTGCCCAATAAACCAGAGGGACGAAAGGAGAGCATTAGGAGAATCACGATCACCGACACGATTTCTCCGAAATAGCTGGAAAAGGAGAAGGAAATGACCACTTCCAAATAGCCAATCAAAAGAGCGGCCAGAATGGTTCCTTCCAGGCTCCCGATTCCTCCCAGGACCACCACGGCAAAGATCTTCCCTAAGGTGGGAGCCCACATTTCCGGGCGAGCACCAATGGTGGGGGCGATGAAGGCTCCTGCGACGGCGGCCAGGGCGGCGGAGATGGCAATGACCGTCATATAGACCCTCTCGCTGTTGATGCCCATGAAAAGGGCCGCTTCCCGGTCCTGGGCGACGGCCAGAATGGCTTTCCCCATCCGCGTCCGGTAGATGAACAGCCAGAGAATAACCAGAAGAATGACCGAAACGACCAGGGTCAAAAGCCTTTGGGCGTCAATATCCACCATCCCGAAGAGAGACAGTTTCTCTTCGATGAACCCCTGGACATTCCGGTCTGCAGGGCCATAGAGGAAGATCATCAATTGCTGAAAGAACATGGCTAGCGCAATGGTGATCATCAGGACCGACCATTCGGAGGCCATAACCGGACGGATACAGAAACGATACATCCCCGTCCCCAAAAGCCCCACGCCCACCACGGATAGCAGGATGGCCATAGCCAGGTTCACCTGGAGAACGGAAAAAAACGTATAAATCAGGTAGGCTCCGATCATGTAAAAGGCGGTATGGGCCAGGTTCACAATATTGGCCACCCCGAAGATCAGACAGAAACCCATGGCCAGAAGGGCGTAGATGCTGCTTTGGACGGCTCCATAAACCAAGATCTCTAAAAAGATATTCATGGCTGCAATCTCTCCCTGACATAGAATTGATGGCTCAATTTCTTTCCCCGAATCTTATTTCTTCATTTTTCTTCATTCTTGATGGATTCGAAAAAAGTCCTTTTTGTCCCGTTTTCGTCATTCCCGCAAAAGCGGGAATCCAGGGTTTCCTGTAAAAACAGGAATCCAGTTTCATTTTGTATATAGTTCCCTGCTTCCGCAGGGACGTAGTCTGGACTCCTGCTTGCGCAGGAGTGACGGGTTCTCTGACTTTTTACGAGATCATCATTCTTGCCTCGTTAAGAGACCGACGAATCCAAATCCCGCCCATCTCCTTCCCTTGTCCCTTGAACGTAGCCGGGAGAAGCCAAGGATCGCTGTTGCCCTCCTCCCGGCCTTCTAACAAATCTCCCTTGATTTACTTTTTCTTCTTTAACCAAGGGGGAGGAATATATTTGCCCGCGGCAAACTCTTCGGGGAAGAACACCACATGTTTCCCGTCCTGCCACTGGGCCCAGACAGGCTGTTTGCCTTCCTTTCCATATTTCAGGTCATGATCTTTGGTGAAAGCAATGATTCCCGCCGCTCCCTCATACCGCATCGTCTCCAGAGTCTTGATGATAACATCCGTGTCCAGCGACTTGGCCTTCTCGACTGCCGCCTTCAGCAAGTAGAGGGCGTCATACTGGCCCCAGGCCGTGTAGGTAGGAGAGATCTTATAGGTATTCACATATTTGTCATAGAAAGGAATGGACTTGGGAGTAATGGGGGCCCTGGCCCCGTTGATCAACTGGGTGGATTCATAGTTGCATTTCCCCCCCGTCTTATCCCAGAAATCCGAAACCTGGCTATTCAGACTGTAGCCCGCCTGATGGACCGCGAGTTTGGTGTCGGCCCATTGGTTGGTAATCGGGACCCCGGGGGAAAGGGCTTGGACGGTCAGCAAAAGCTCGGCCCCCTTGGATCGGATCTGGGAAAACTGGGGGGAGAAGTCGGTCCTCTTGGGGTCGAAGACATCCAGGTAAACGATCTTAAGCCCGTGCTTGGGCAATTCCTTTTCCAAAAAGGCGGACATTTCCCGGGCCCAAACAGAGCTCTCGGGCAGCAGGGCGACTTTGGTTACCTTTAACTCCTTCTTGAAGAATTCCCCGGCCATAACCGCCATATCGTAGGCGAACCAATCCGAGTGCACGCACCCAACGCGGAAGAAATATTTGGACTTCTCGTAGTTGTCTTGCACCATCTTGGCCAGTTTGGGGGTCGCCGGTCCGCTGCTCAGCCAGAGCTTCTTGGCGTCGAAAATGTGAGGGGCCTGAGCCAGCCCCACTCCGCTCATCCAGCCGCCGCTGACAAAATCGACCTTGTCCGCAAAGAGAAGCTTTTTGATGGCGGTGACGCCCTTCTCGGCGATTCCATCATCATCGGCAAAAAACAGCTCAATTTTATGACCCCAAATCCCCCCCATGGCATTGATCTCGTTGGCCGCAATTTCTGACGCATTTTTAGAGCCAATGCCTGCCTCCTTTTGCATGGCCGCGGTGACGCCCATTTTAATCACTTTCTGCTGGGCGTAGGTTTCGAAAGATAGGCCAAAACACACCGCGATTCCTACAGCTATGAACATAAAAATCTTTGCCCTCATTTTAACCCTCCTTTTCTTTCAGTTTGGCTTTCCCTTTTCACGCCAACTCTTGTAGTTTTCTCTTCCTCACCTCCTTTCCTTTTGACCACCCAGAACGCCCCCTGGTGATAATTTGGTTATGGGTGACTTGCTTCCCTTCTTGCGGCGTTCTCAGCGAGCTCTACGGTGAATCATTCACCCCCCTCTTGCCCTTCACAACTGGAGGGCTGCGGAAAAACCTTCATGAATGGCTTCTTTCGCCTTCCGCGGCTCCACACAGTCGCCAATCGGGAGAATTTGAGGAACTTTCCCCTCCAAAGCTTGAAGGATTTCATTGTTGGCCCGGGAACCCAGGGCCAGGATGATGGTCCCTGCTTCCAGGTAACGTTCATTTCCATTATGGCTGACGAGTACTTTTCCAGCGCGGATGTCTTTTACCTCTGTCGAAAGCAGGGAAGATATTTTTTGCAAGCGTATTCGTTCTAAAAGAAGGGCGCGGGTAGTTCCTTCCATATCCGCCGCCAACCTTTCCGTCATTTCCACTACGGTTACCCGGCATCCTTTCTGGGATAGGAACTCAGCCGTTTCCATTCCGACCATCCCGCCGCCGAGTATCAGGACCTCCTTCTCAACTTCCTTGCCCGCAAGAACCTCCCAGGCAGTCAGAACCTTTGGCCCGGAAAAGGAAGCGGGAAAGTTCGGCCGGGCACCCGTTGCCACGATTACCATATCGGGGTTTTCCTTGGCGATATTCTCCTCGTTTCCTTCTGTATTCAATTTGATTTCCACACCTTCCCTATCGACCTCGCGGGTGAGCCAATCCATCGCTTTCAAAAAAGTTTGCTTGTGAGGAGGGACGGAAGCCAGAAGGATCTGCCCTCCCAAAAGAGAACTTTTTTCCATGAGGGTCACCCGATGCCCGCGCTTCCTGGCCACCCGGGCTGCTTCGAGACCCCCTGGACCACCGCCGATGATTAAAACCTTTTTGGCTTTCTCCACCGGATCCATCCGGTATTTTTCTTCATTTCCCAGCAAAGCATTTTGGAAGCAGGTGAGTTCCTCCTGCTGGAAAAGTCTCCAGAGGCAGTGGTTGCAAGCGATGCACGGGCGAATTCGATCCGCTTCCCCCCGGGCTGCCTTGAGAGGCCAGTAGGGGTCGCAAAGGAAAGCCCTTCCGGAAGCGATCA
>JAOUFX010000309.1 GCA_029857975.1 Deltaproteobacteria bacterium
GCTGAACCCAATCCTTTGATTGGAGTTCGCGACTCCATCTGCCGTAGAACCCCAAGCGGAAGAAAATTCGGCCCGTCCGAAGGTCTAAAAGCTGAAGAGGCAGTCGCTTTGTACACCCGGGAAGCAGCCTATTTTTCCTTCGAGGAAAAAGAGCGGGGGACCTTGAAGGAAGGCAAAGTTGCCGATCTGGTGGTACTCGATAGAAATCCTCTGGAGGTTCCCGCGGAGGCGATTTCCAATTGCCGCGTAAAGATGACTGTGGTCGGAGGAAGGATCGTTTATGAAGGCTCATAACAAAATTTTTTCTGTTCCGGTTGTATTGGCCGATCGATTCTTCATGTCCGAAAAGGCGCTGGCGGAGATTGTTGCGATGGGTGGGTTCGCCCGGGCGGATGCCCGAGATCATCGAGAACTGGCTGAACGGTTGAGCGGATCGGTATCGGTGCGGGTCATCGTCTCTGAATATATCAGGGTTGACTTGCCAGTCCTCGAGCAGGCTCCGGGCTTAAAAGGGGTTATCGCTTATGGTGCAGGATATGACCACATTGATGTGGATTCTTTGGCAAGTCGAGGGGTCGTGGTCTGTAACTGCCGGGGAGAGAATGCCCAAGCCGTGGCCGAGCTTACCTTTGGCCTCCTGCTTTGCCTGCTGCGCCGCATAAACCGTGCCGACCACTGGGTCAGAGAAAATGAATGGATAAAAGCAGGTAGAAATTTGCCGGGATGGGTTATGGGCAATGAACTCCAGGGAAAGACTCTGGGTATTATTGGCCTGGGGCAAATCGGGTCGCGAGTGGCCAGAATCGCCAGGGGCTTCGACATGAAAATTCTGGGTTACGACCCTTTTGCGCCACCGGTAGCAAATACTTTCCATAAGATGGAAACGCCCCCTTTGGAAGAACTTTTCTCGAGTGCGGACATCGTCACCCTGCATGTCCCCCTTACTCCCGAAACGGACAGAATGATAAGTGCCCGGGCTCTGGCGATGATGAAACCAAAGGCTTTGCTAATCAATACTTCAAGGGGCAAGGTGATTGACGAGCCCGTTTTGTTGGAAACACTGAAGCAAAACCGCATTGGAGGGGCAGCTTTTGATGTCTTCGCCGACGAACCGATTTCCAGCGACCACCCCTTTTCGAAACTGGAAAATGTTGTTCTATCGCCGCATATGGGGGCCTTGACCCAGGAAGCGGGTGAGCGCCTTTCTGATGCCGTAGTCAGGCAGATCCGGGATATCTTGGAAGGCCGTAGGCCGGAATGTCTTATTAATAAATGAAGCAATCAGCGGACGACATTCAGCAATCATCGCTTTCAGCATGAACTCTGAATTTTAAAAATCCTTTCTCTGCGTTCTCCGCGTTCTCGGCGGTGGAAACGAAATTAATGCGCATCCTGGCCCTCAAAGCCAAAGGCTACGTTCTCCCTGCCATCCATGCATCCATGGTCAGAGCATTCCAATCCTGCGGAGTTGAAGTCTTTGACCTGCCGGTTCCGCAAAATCCCCTTCAGTATCAAACCCTAAAAGAGATTAGCAAAAAAGGATATGATGCCATTTTTACCTTGGATCTTGGGGCAAATCATGAGTTCATATACAATCTGAAAGAATTGCAATTATCTTTACGAATTCCTTGGATTATTTGGTTTGTAGATGACCCTGATGGGTATGGCTTCCCAGAGGTTTGTGAACCTGATTGGACTTTAACCTTTTGCTGGGACGAAGCGATTACCCATAGGGAATTTTCATGGGGCGGGAGGCCGCTGGTTCATCTCCCTTTGGCCACAGACCCCTCGGTTTTTTGGCCGGAACGGGCCGATTCCGGACTTCTTTACCCCGGCGGTGTTTTTGTCGGTTCTACCGCTCATCCCAACGACATTTTATCCGGGGTCCCCAGAAATGCTCCGGGCTTCTGGGAAGATGTTGAGGCTGTCTGGCTTGATTACCGAGAAGACTTTCGCCAGCCGCTCCACAGCCTGGCCTGGAGGAATCTTGCCCAAAAAACCAAGCATGATTTGTATGCGATCCAGAAAGACCAGTTATGTCGACTGTGGATCCAATCTTTAGTTTATCATGTGGGAATGATCAAGCGGCGGGAAGTTGTTTCGAAGGTTATAAAACCGGGAGGTGGGATATTCGGGGATGAAGGATGGAGCAGTGTTTTGAAGGAAAATCTTTATCAAGGTCGGATTGAGTATGGAAATGAGCTTCGAAGAGTCTACAGCAACAGCACCTTCGTATTAGACGTTCGCCAGCCTCAAAGCCGGACCGGCTTGAGCCAGCGGATATTTGACGCCGGTGTTTGCGGATGTCCGGTTCTCGGCGAATGGTCTCCAGAGTTTGAAGTTTTATTCGAGCCCGAAGATGAAATTTTTGGTTTTAGAAGCCTGGTTGAGGCCCTGGAGATGGGAGAACGTTATTCCCAGAGCCCTAAAGATGTTCAAAGGAGAGGAGAAAAAGTCCGGCAAAGGGTACTGGCTTATCACACCTATGGTCATCGTACAGCCGAAATCTTAAAGGCTTTTCACAAACTATTTTAAAAATTATTTTATAGGAACTTCTTTATCGGACACGGATTCACAGAAATGCGTTTATCTGCGAAAATCTTCATCCCATGAGGAAAAGCGATTTCGATTTTCCTCATGGCTACCTCCTCAAGCTGGCAATATTAGGGGGGAAATAGGATCTTTTTATATAAAAAAACAGAAATATATATCTGAGTCAACCTCTTTTCAGTTTGAAGCTTGAAGAAACTCTTTACCCATTTCCCTGGCATGAAAGATTTGTAGCCGCGGAGCCAGACTTGATATAATATTATCATTTAGAAAAGGGGTCGATTTAGAAAGGAGACTCAATAGAAAAGGAGCGGATTCTATGGTCTTGCGAGCGGTCGGTTTATTGAGTCCAGGGGACATGGGGCATGTGGTGGGCCGGGTTTTAGTGGATCATGGCATGCAGGTCCTGACCTGTCTTCAAGGGAGGAGTGAGCGAACGCGAGCGTTAACTCAAAAGGCTACAATTGCAGTGACCGAGACCTATGGGGAGTTAGTGCGAAAGGTGGATCTGGTTCTTTCGATTTTGGTACCCGCGGAAGCGGAAAAAGCCGCCCGGCTGGTATCAAAAGCTCTAAGAGAAACCGGGAAAAAGGTTGTTTATGTGGATTGTAATGCCATTTCTCCTGCCACGGCCAGATCCGTCGGGAAGATCATTGAGGAAGCCGGGAGCCGGTTTGTAGATGCGGGGATTATCGGTCCCCCGCCGAGGCAGAAGGGGACCACGAGGTTCTATACTTCGGGGGCCGATGCGGATTATTTTGCCGGCATGAAAGACTATGGCCTGGATGTGAGGGTGATCGGTTCCAAGATTGGCCAAGCCTCAGGACTGAAGATGGTTTATGCCGCTTTTACCAAAGGGTGGATCGCTCTTTCTGCGGAATTGCTGGTGGCAGCCTGGCATATGGGTCTTTACCGGAATTTGGTTGAGGAATTCCAGATGAGTCAGGCGGAGCCGTATGGCAGGATGGAAAGAGGACTTCCCAGCATGCCGCCCAAGGCGCGGAGGTGGGCGGGTGAAATGGAAGAGATCGCCAAGACCTTTCAGGATCTTTCCCTGACTCCCAAGATTTACCAAGGAGCAGCAGAGGTTTATCGTTTTATCGGCCAAACCTCCCTGGCGGATGAAACGCCGGAGACGCAGGATAAAAGTCGGACCTTGGAGAAGATGGTAGAAGTATTGGCTCAAAAAAAAAGCAAATGAAAGAAAATACGCTTGAACGTTCCCCATCGATTTTCCTTTCGCCCCTCGCCCCATCCCCTGGGCCACGGTATAGGTTGAATATCGCCTGGTTTTTTTAAATGAATGATGGACTCAGGACACCAAGGCAACTTTCTTAGATTCATCGCTATCGTTGTTGGGGAGGAGAAGGACGGTTAAGGATGGCGAAGAAGGTCGCGGCAATCAGGAGGATGATCGCAAAGGTTATGAGAACAAGGGTATAGCTTTCGGTGCGGTCAAAAATCCATCCGGCATAAATGGGGGATACAAAGGTGGCGGTTCCATAACCGATGCCCATAATTCCCCGGATGGTGGCGTAGCTCCCGCGGCCAAAAGAATCTCCGATTAATGCCCAATTTAAGGGTGCAGTACCCATGGTTATGGCAAAACCGATGGGGAAGAAATAAAGAACAGTGTTGTCTTGACTGAAAACCAGCCCGAGCATGGCAATAATCGTGGGTACGATACACAGGCTGGACAACCAAGCTTTATTCCAACGATCTCCCAGCCAGCCAAGGGTTAACGAAGCCAGGATGGAACCGAGGGCGGATACACTTACCAGATAAGCACTGGCTGTTTCGCTCATGCCTTTCCATACTAAAATAGGAACGAAGTGGGTATTTAAGGCTACCGTGACCAGGAGCCGCAGGGAAATGCCGGCCATTAGCAGCCAAAAATGTAAAGTCCTTAAGGCTTCGCGAACGGTAAAATTTACTTCGAAAACTTCTTGGCGGGCCGGGTTCAATTCCTGAATCGGGTTTTTCGGAGGTGGCTGGCCATCCGGGTAAAGCCCCATATCTTCAGGAGATCGTTTCAAGAGCAGAGCAGATGGCAAGGCCACGATCAATATGATAAGGCCGGCGAAGATCGCCCCATTGCGCCAGCCAAAGTCCAGGATGATATAGGAGAGCAAGGGAGCCATAATCATTCCGCCGATACTCCCCGAGGCCGTGATGATGGAAAAACCGATTCCCCGGCGGCGGATGAACCATTTGTTAACGGCTGTGGAAACGGGATGAAAAAATCCGGCATTGGATCCGAGCGCAACGACGAGGACATAGATAAGGAAAAAGGCTAAGAAGCTATGTACCGTTGCCAGAAGAATCAGACCCATCCCGGCTAAACTCGCCCCGATAAGAATGAGCCGCCGGGAGCCGAACCGATCGATCAAATGTCCAACGACAGGGCCCTCGATTCCTCCTTCGAGGCGAGCGGCGCCAAAGAGAAGCGAAATCGCCGCGCTACTCACCCCAAGATCGCGCTTCAAGGGGAGG
>JAOUFX010000310.1 GCA_029857975.1 Deltaproteobacteria bacterium
AGATGAAGAGATCAAGTGGCATGCCGTCTCGGTAATGGGGATTTTGGTGGCCAAGAGCGCTGAAACGGATCTGGAAGGGGCGCGGGATATCCTCCGGCGCATGTTGTGGTCGCTGAATGAGGAGTCGGGCAGCATCGGCTGGGGAATGCCGGAGGCCATGGGAGAAATCCTGGTCCGGACTGAAAAACTGGCCCAAGAGTTTGCCCCCATTTTAGTTTCCTACATCCGGCCAGACGGAAATTTATTAGAATTCGAGTTGCTGCAACGGGGCGTTTTGTGGGGGATCGGTCGCTTGGCAGAGATTCAGCCGCAACTGATGCAATCTTTAAGGGCAGACCGGTACCTCCTGCCCTACCTGGGTTCCCGAGATTCATCGGTTAGGGGTCTGGCTGCCTGGGTTTTAGGCTCAATCGGAGGAGAAGAGAGTATCCCCCGGCTGGCAAGTCTTCTTCAGGATGAAGCAGAGATCAAACTCTATAAGGATCGGAAGTTGAAGACCGCCCGCGTTCACGAGTTGGCCAATGAGGCGTTGGCATTGATAAAAAGAAGGGGGTGGGCCTGAGAGAAAATGGTGTTGTTATTGACCGGATGGAATTATAAGGACTTTATAAGGAGGAAACCATGGAGGAAACAATAAAACTTGCAATAGCCGATCAGATCGCCAAAATAATTTTTAATAAGCCTAAAAACTATAACGCTTTTGACCTGGAAATGATCACCCATTTTGCCGATATCATTATTCCCCTGGCAACGAATAAATCAGTTTGCGGCGTCATTATTACGGGGGCGGGAAAGGCTTTTTGCGCCGGAGGAGATCTACATTGGGCTCTTAATTTTAAAGAAGGTCCCTCGGCTGCTTTTCACGAATTATCCAGTCGTTTTCATCAATCCATACTGGAAATCCGGCGCATGAACAAACCGGTCATTGCCGCCATTAACGGTATCGCTGCCGGGGGTGGATTTTCTTTAGCTCTGGCTTGTGATTTTCGGGTGATGTCCAGATCGGCCACGCTGCGGCAGGGTTTTACCTCCAATGGCTTATCTATTGATGGAGGGGGTACCTTTACGCTGCCGAGAATTGTGGGTTTATCCCGCGCTTTAGAGATTGCCGCCTTTGATAAAGCCATTGCTGCGGAACAAGCCCTATCTTGGGGTTTAATAACCAGGATCGCCGATGATGGCCAAACGGTTGCCGAAGCCGAAAATATGGTTAAGGAAATACGGCAGGGGTCGCTGGTTTCCTTTGGCTGGTCCAAACAATTGCTGACCGATTCCTTTCATTCATCCTTGGAAGCCCAACTGCAAAGAGAGCGAAAAGGATTATTTAGCTGCGCCGCTCACGGGGATGGAAAGGAGGGCTTGAAGGCTTTTATGGAAAAACGAAAGCCGGTATTTAATCCAGGCTAAATCTTGATGGCTTCGTATAGAGTCCTTTTTGTCCCATTTTCTTCATTCCCGCAAAGCTCGTCCTCGCGGCTCAAATTTCCTTGACCCTCTATCGCCTTCCCAGTATACTCACGGTACAAAAAATATTGTTCCGATCAAAAAATCATGAGACGAAAACATTGCGAGATCAAAGATCCGCAGGAGATGATCCGGATCCTGGCGTCCACGAACATCGGGCGACTGGCCACTGTGGACGCAGAAGGATACCCGTACATCACCCCTCTCAACTTCGTCTTTCACGAAGGGTGCGTGTACTTCCACTGCGCGCCCGAGGGGGAGAAGCTCGACAACCTGACCCGTGACCCCCGGGTCTGCTTCGAGGTGGATGTGCCGCTGGCCTACCTGGAGGTGGATTTCAATCCGGATCGGGACCCCTGCCGCACGCACCAGCTCTACCACTCTGTTATCATCAGAGGGTCTGCTCGGATAGTCCCTGGCGGTGAGTTGAAGACGAACGTGCTGAATGCCTTAGTAGAGAAGCACGAAAGGAACCGGGACTTCTCCACCGTGACTTCGGACTCTACGGGCTATAAGATGTGCTGTGTCGTCGAAATAAGACCGGAAAGAATGACCGCCAAATCGGATTTGGCCCAGAACAAACCTCAGCAGGGTTACAGGCACTTCATTGCGGAGCACCTGGTCGAGCGCGGCCTCGCCGGGGACCTGGAGGCCGTGCGCGCCATGGGGTACGAGCTGGAGCGCAACGAACGAGGAGGATGGCGCATAAAGGGATAATCTGCAACTCATTTAGAGAGGGTCCATAAATATAAACTAAAAAAGGCGATTCACCACAGAGGGCCCAGAGGAAAATTAAGATAATACCAGGAAATAAACTCCTTTTCTCTGCTTTACTCTGTGCACTCGTTAAGTGAAAACAACACCATATTCTATCTGATGAATTTATTACATGAGAACACAGAGAAAATATTGAGCTTATATTTTTTTAACTATGAAATTATTCTCTGAGATCTCTGTGGTATAAAAAAAAGATCAATTTAGGTATAAGTTAAAGGAGGCGAACATTGGACGTTCTGAAGGCATTGCAAACCAGAAAGAGCATCAGGGGTTATAAGCCCGATCCGGTACCCAAAGAAATAATCGCTAAAGTCCTTGAGGTCGCAACTCGGGCGCCCTCGGCTCTGAATACCCAACCCTGGCAAATTACAGTAATCTCGGGCAAAGTCCTGGATGAAATCAGGCAGGAAAATATAAAGGCTTTGAATGTTGGAACTGGGTCTGCCCAGGAAATAACCAGGAAACCGTTCGAAGGAATTTACCGGAAAAGACAGGTTGATCTGGCGATTCAAATTTTCCAGTTGATGGGCATCGGGCGCGACGACAAAGAAAAGCGGGCGCAATGGATGATGAGAGGCTTCCGCTACTTCGATGCGCCGGCGGCTATAGTCCTCTCCCTGGACAAATCAATGGATTCAACTTTAGCCCTGTGTGACATCGGCATCCTCTGCCAGAGCATTTGCCTTGCTGCGCTTGAATTTGGCTTGGGCACCTGTATCGAAGACCAGGGCATATTATTCCCAGACGTACTGAGAAAATTGGCGGGTATCCCCGAGTTCAACCTGCCTATAATGTGTTTAGCCATTGGCTATCCCGACTGGGACTTCCCGGCAAACAAACTGGTAACCCCGCGCGAGGCATTGAATAATAATACTAAATGGTACGGCTTTGAATAAGCGGAGGAAATCCCCTTCCTCAACCGAGGCCCATGCCGACTGTTCAGCAACCGCAGACTCAGAACCAACCTGGTTTGTCCGGGGATGCCTGAAGATATACACTTCCGGGCGGTTGAGAGAAGGTCCGAAAATCATAGGGAGGTATAGTGATGCCGCAATACAATCGTTCAAAATCTGTGATTGTTGAACAGAGGGAAGAGGTGGCAACGATTACCCTGAACCGTCCCCAGCGGCTGAACGCCATTGACGATGAGATGCACCAGACGCTGGAGCAGCTTTTCATCGAAATGGACAATGATTCAAGTATTCGGGCGATCGTCATTACCGGCGCCGGACGGGCTTTCTGCTCAGGGGGCGATGTCAAGAATATGGATGAGCATCAACGGGAGCCGGCTCAGAGAAGGGAATTTGCCCCTACTCGCCACAGCCGCCACTTGCTGCGTAACATGCTTGAATGTGAAACCCCCATCATTGCCGCCATTAACGGCGATGCTGTAGGGCTGGGCGCCAGCATCGCTTTGCTTTGTGATGTAATCTTCGCTGCCGAGATCGCCCGCATCGGAGACACCCATGTAAGGGTGGGTTTGGCAGCTGGTGATGGAAGTGCGGTTATCTGGAGTATGCTGTGCGGGGTGGCCAGAGCCAAGCAATACTTGATGACCGGGGATCTGATACCGGCTCGTGAGGCGGAACGAATTGGATTGGTGAACGTGGTAGTGGCGGAAGGGAAGGTATATGAAGAAGCGTGGAAGTTTGCCAAGCGCCTGGCCGACGGTCCTATCCAAGCCATAAAGTGGACTAAGTATTCGGTTAACAAGCTGATCAAGGATAAAATGAACCTAACCTTAGATACAGCTCTGGCTTTGGAGAGTCTCACCTTCCTCACCGATGACCACAGCGAAGCGTCGAGGGCTTTTGTCGAGAAGCGTGCGCCGATTTTCAGGCCAAAGAAATAGCCAGGCAACTCCGAGGTTCAAACTTGCCAATAGGAATTACATGCAAGAAAAAAAACATCCGGGCCTTAATTCAGCTTACCTTTGGTAAAACCATACCGGCCAATTTTTTCCCCCAAGCTCCAGTATTCCATTGCGCCCGGGCAGAAAGCAAATAGTTTGGTCTTGCCGATGTCGATGCGCCCCTTTTCATCCTGGATCTCCGTGTCCATATGGGCAGCCACCACCTCTCCCAGGAAAAGATCATGGCTCCCCAGGGCGAGAACCTGCTTCACCCGGCATTCGAGGTTCACCGGGCACTCTTTGATCAGGGGGGCCTTTATCTTTTCCGCAGGCATGGGGGTGAGTTGGGTCGTTGAAAATTTATCCAGCTTGCTTCCAGAGACGACACCGCAAAAATCCATCTCCTTTAAAATTGCGGTAGTGGGAAGGTTGGCCGCAAATTCGCCTGTCCTCTTGATGATCGCGTACGAGTGCCGCTCCGGACGGATGGCGATCGAAATCATCGGTGGGTCGGAGCTGGCTACTCCCACCCAGGCCAAAGTAATGATGTTCGGCTTCACTCCTTCATCCTGGCAGGTGACTAAAACTACGGGGGTTAATAAAACGGCGCTTGTGGGCTTCAAACTTTTCTTAGGCATATTTTCCTCCCATGAATCCTTTTTTATTTACAGGCGGCCTTTGTATCTATTGTGCTCGCCCGCTATATTCCGTTGGAGAACCAGTAGCCTCCGGCACTTAGGCCCCCTTTTTGCAGAATTGAACCGAATATACTAAAGATGGGCTTTTCTTGCAAGATCTACAATCCCCCGCCGCCGCCGACTCTCCCAAAATACTTGCCCACCTTCACTTTTAAATTTCCTTAATATTTTCGAGCCCAGAGAGGCAGGAAGATACTTCGTTTGGCCAATGAGGCAGTTGTTCGTTCCTATTCTAGCGCTTAA
>JAOUFX010000311.1 GCA_029857975.1 Deltaproteobacteria bacterium
GATGATTACCCCAAACCAAATCGGATCGAAGCCCAGCTTAATGATGACCGGGTAAAAGATGGGGGTGGCCAGGATCATAAATGCCAGGTCATCAATGAAAGATCCTCCCAGCAAATAAATCAGGGCGATGATCATCATGGTAAGGTTGCGGGAAAATTGCAGCTGAATGATCCAGTCGGCCGCCAGCATCGGAATTTTCGTCACAGCCAGAAAATGGCCCAGGATGGTAGAGCCGGCGATAAGCATCAGAACCATGCAGGCCGTGCGCAAAGATTCGCCGACGGATTTAATGAATCCATTATAAGAAAGGTCTTTCTTGGCCAGCGCGAGAAGGAGAACGGCAAAGGTTCCCACGCTGCCGGCCTCCGTGGGGGTGAAGAAACCTTTCATCAACCCCCCAACCACCAGCAAAAAAATGAGCCCGACCCAAAGGACATCCGGGAGGGAAACAATCCGTTCTTTCCAACGCGTTTTTTGGCCTCTGGGCCCCAGCCCAGGGTTAATCTTGCACCAGCCGTAAATGATCAGGACAAAAAACAGGGCGATAATCAACGCCGGGATAAACCCGGCCAGAAATAGCCTGCCGATGGATTGCTCGGTAATGATCCCGAATACGATTAAGGTGACGCTGGGAGGCATGAGGATTCCCAGGGTTCCGACGGTGGCCACGATTCCGGTCGATAATTTCTTGCTGTACCCGTAACGATCCATCTCCGGAACCGCCACACTGGCGAAGGTGGCAGCGGTGGCCGGGGAGGACCCGCAGATCGCCTTGAAAGCGGTTGCACCTCCCACGGTGGCCATGGCCAGGCCGCCGGGGATGTGGCCGACGAATTTATAGGCGGTATCATACAGCCGCTTGGCGATCCCGGCGTTGAAAGCAATTTGACCCATAAAAATGAATAAGGGGATGACGGTGAAGCCGTACGAGGAAAAGACGTCAAAAATATCCTTGGCCAGGAGGTTTAAGGCGGCTTTGGTGGATACGATGTAGCTGAATCCAACAAATCCCACCAAAGCCATGGCAAACCCTAACTCTATGCCTGTGAAAAATAAAGCCAGGACCAAGATTAATCCAATGATCCCGGCAGTGACTTCATTCATATTGGCCCCTGAAAATCTTCACGATATCCGCTACCAAGACCAAAACTTGGATAAAGCAACAAACCCCTATTCCGTACACAACGGGATAAAAGGGCATTTGCAGCGTGAGAGAAACCTCTCCGGATTTAAAAAGATCCGTGCCCATGAGAAATAAATTCCAACCGATCATCAAGAACAAGCCGATCCCCAGGCACCGGGTGGTGGTATTGACTATTTTGCGCGCGGGGTTGGAGAATCTTTGCACGAAAAAATCTACGTAGATATGCCCCCGCACCCAGGAAGTGAAAGGAACGGAAAAGCCGATGACGACTGCCCCGGCGAAAGCCACCAGCTCAAATATGCCAACGATCGCTTTTCCCATAGGGCGTAAAATGACATCTGTGACCGTGACCAACATCATCAAAGTGAGAGTGACACCGGCAATTACGTTGGCCCATTTACAAATTTGGGAAATGAATCCGAGCCGTCCTTCCATTCTTTTCTCTTTCTGCACCTAAAAAACCTCTAAAACTCTCCCCTCCCTCGGGGGGGGATGAAGGAGAGGGGGAAGCAAATCGACTCACCCCCACCCTTCCCTCCCCCATCGATGGGGAGGGTTAAAAAATAATTATTTCAGTTTCTCCAGACAGAATTTCAACGCCTCTTCTCCCGGCAAATTTTTGGCCTTCATGCTGCTTACGTAGTCGTCGAGAATCGGCTTAACGGCATTCGACCACCTCTGGTTCTCTTTCGAAGAAAGGGAAATGATCTGGTTCCCCAGCTTCAGCGTAAAATCCCTCCCTGCCCTTTCGATTTCGTCCCACTTTTTTCCCGTTTTCCCCATCCATTCCTGATTGACTTGTTCGATGATTTTTTGGATTTCCGGTGGCAGGGCATTCCATTTCTCTTTATTCATGGCTACGAAAAAAGCTGTACTATAGGCGGAACCAAAACTATCCGTGGTAAACTTCACCACTTCTCCCCATTTCCACCCCTGTAATGCTTCTTGCGGGGCCATAGACCCTTCCACCATCCCTCTCTTCAAAGCATCATACGTCTCTCCCATGGGCATGGCAACAGGAATCCCCCCGAGGGCGGAAACCACTTTGGAACTCAATCCGGTGGAGCGGATCCTCATTCCCTTGAGATCTTCAAGCTTGTGCACAGCTTTTTTCGTATGCAGAATTCCAGGTCCGTGCGCATGCAGGTAAAGGATCTTCACCTCCGCAAATTCTTTCGGCTGGAAATGTTGAAAATATTGATTAACCAAGCCGGTTGCCGCCTCCCCGCTCTTATACCCCAAAGGCAGATCAATCACTTCCGTTAACGGGAATTTTCCTCTGGTGTAACCGAGGACCGACATACCGATATCGGAAATCCCTTTGACCACGCCGTCGTAGCACTTATCAGCAGGGGTCAGCGTGCCCCCGGGAAACAGGGTAATCTTAACTCTTCCCTGGGTCCTTTTTTCGATTTCTTTTGCCCATTCGCCGGCCAGGACTGTATTTTTATGGGGTGCCGGGAAAAAGATCGAATAAGAAAGCTCAATGGGTTTCGTTTGGGCCATTGCGGCGGGAAGGGAAAACAAAAATCCCACCCCGACCGCGAACATAAAGAACCACCAAAAATTTAAATTTCCGTTATTCATTTTTTCAACCCTCCTTAAAAGATTTTAATCGTATTGAATTCACTTAACATCGTCAAGGGTTTTTAACTTTTTATTTTCCGGCGGTCGATCACTTTTGACGCCTTTCCTTCAATAGGTTGCAGGCTTTCCGGGGCCACCAGCTTGACCTTGGCGCTTACCCCGATGATTTCCCGAACCTTACGTTCAATCTGCGCCGAGATTCCCTGGAGGATTTTGATTTCGTCCGAGAAAAACCTTTCGTTGACTTCTACCTTTATTTCCAGGGTATCCACTCCCTCCACCCGGTCGGCAATAATCTGGTAGCGCGGTTCCACTCCCTCCACTTCCATGAGGATGGATTCCACCTGCGAAGGGAAAACATTCACTCCTTTGACGATGATGATATCATCGCTTCGCCCCAACACTTTTTTCATGCGTACCTGGCTGCGGCCGCAGGGACAGGGGGAAAAGTCCAAAGAGGTGATATCCCGCGTGCGGTAGCGAACCAAAGGGAAAGCCTCTTTGCTCAAAGTGGTCAACACCAATTCCCCCTCGTCGCCTGGAGGGAGGACCTGGAGCGTTACGGGGTCGATGATCTCCGGGATAAAATGGTCCTCGTAAAGGTGCAGTCCGTTTTTAAGCTCGCACTCGGCCGCCACTCCGGGGCCCATTACTTCGCTCACGCCGTAATTATCGGTAACGCTGATAAAGAGGCGATCCTCGATCTCTTTACGCATGGGTTCGGGGCAAGGCTCCCCCCCAAAAAGGCCGAGCTTGATTGACAAATTTTTAGGGTCGATGCCCTCCACGCCCATGTATCGGGCAAGACGCAGGGCATAAGATGGTGTGCTCACCAGTGCTGTGGTCTTGTAATCCTGCATGATCAGAACCTGCTTGCTGGTATTTCCGGTGGACATGGGAATCACTGAAGCTCCGATGAGTTCCGCTCCGTGGTGAAGCCCGAAGGCTCCGGTAAAAAGTCCGTACTTGAAGGTAATCTGGACTACATCATCTTTGGTGATCCCACCGGCGGTGAGAACCCTGGCGGTCAACTGGCTCCAATGATGCAAGTCATTACGGGTGTAACCGGTGACCGTGGGCTTCCCCGTGACTCCCGAGGATGAGTGAATCCGCACCACGTCCCTCAGGGGAAGGGCGAACATACCGTACGGATAGCTCTGGCGCAAATCCTCTTTGCTGGTCAGAGGAAATCCCTCCAGATCCTTGATGGACTGAATTTCATCCGGAAGAATCTTCAATAAGTCAAACCTCTTTTTATAGAAGGAGACGTTGCGATAGACCCGGTTCAAGGTAGACTGGAGGCGCTCAAGCTGGAGCTGCGCAGTCTCTTCACGTTCCATACATTCATAACGACGGTCCCAGATCATGGGTTCCCCCTTCACTCCCATACCTCCCGGTATTCTTTCCCCAAATAAGCCCGCTGGACGTCTTTGTTATTCAATAAATCCGGCGTTTCCCCTTCCAGGATGATCCGGCCGGTCTCGATCACGTAGCCGCGGTCCGCAACTTTCAAGGCGGCTTTGGCGTTTTGTTCCACCAAGAAGATCGTCGTAGCCCGACTTTGCAGGGTTTGAATAGTTTTGAAAATATCGGCAACGACTTTGGGGGCCAGGCCCATGGATGGTTCATCTAAAAGCAAGAGTTTCGGCTGGGCCATCAGAGTCCGCCCGATCGCCACCATCTGCTGCTCACCCCCGGAAAGGGTACCCGCCCGTTGTTTGGTCCTCTCTTTCAGTACGGGGAAAAGTTCAAAAATGAAGTCTAAATCTTTCAACACCTCTTTTCTTTCTTCCCGTCGAAAACGAACGTAAGCGCCGAGGATAAGGTTGTCGATCACACTGAGGGGGGCAAAAATCTGCCGCCCTTCCGGAACCTGGCCTACACCCAGGCCGAGAATGCGTTCCGCTGGCAGCCCGGTAATATTCCGACCGCTGAACCATAACTTCCCCTTGCTCGGGATGTGAATTCCAGAAATGATTTTCAAAAGGGTGGTTTTCCCCGCACCATTGGCCCCGAGAAGGGTAACGATCTCTCCGGCGCTGACGTGGATGGAAACATTGCGCAAAGCCTGAATTGCTCCATAGAAAACACTGATGCTTTCCACCCTAAGCATCCCCGATCTCCTCTCCCAGGTAAGCGGCAATGACTTCCGGATTCCGCTGGATGTCCCGCGGAGTTCCTTCGGCGACCTTCTTCCCGTAATTAAGGACCAGAACTTCATCGGAGATTTCCATGACCAGGCTCATGTCATGTTCGACCAAGATAATCGTGATCCCTCTCTGCTGGATCTTGCGAATC
>JAOUFX010000313.1 GCA_029857975.1 Deltaproteobacteria bacterium
GAAGAACTGCTCGATGTCGTCCCGGTGGATTCGAAGAAATGGTATGACATGCATCACGTCATTCAGCGCATCGTGGACCAAGGCCATTTTTTTGAGATCAAGCCGGATTTCGCCAAGAACATGATCACGGGCTTTGCCCGGTTAGACGGGCTATCGATCGGTATCGTTGCCAATAATCCCAAACACAAAGCCGGGTCCATCGATATCAATGCTGCCGATAAAGAAGCCCGGTTTATTCGGTTCTGCGATTGTTTCAACATCCCCTTACTCTTTCTGGTGGATAATCCCGCCTATCTGCCGGGAGTGGATCAGGAAAGAGGAGGAATTATCCGGCATGGAGCGAAGGTGCTGCACGCCATCTCGGAGGCGACCGTTCCGAAGCTCACGGTCTACATTCGAAAAGCCTATGGCGGAGGAAACCCGGCGATGTGTGGTGAGCCCTTAGGATCGGATTTGCTTTTGGCCTGGCCAACGACCGAGATGGGATTGATGAATCCAGAGGGGGCGGTAAACATCATCTTTCGCAATGAAATTGCCGCGGCGAAAAATCCCGAGGAAGTTCGGGCCCGGCGGTTGGCCGAATATAAGGCCACCTTCGGCCGTTTCCCTTACCATGCCGCGGCGATGCGCTGGGTTGAAGAAATAATCGATCCAAGGGATACAAGGCGTTTGCTCATTCAGGGACTTAAACTTTTTTCGCATAAGAAAGAGGAAAGGCCCTGGAAAAAACACGGGAATATCCCTCTTTAAGGATTACTCCATACCTGTAAATCGAGATGGTCCACCATCTAAGCCGTCGAGGGAATAGAATTTTTCCAATTTCCCTCTAAACAATGTGAGCGAATGTGGCCGTATCTTCTTTTCAGAAAATTTCCTTACGAGTTTAAACATTTGCTGCTGCAATGTAAAGATTGGCCTTCAGAAGTGGCGTTTTTCGTAGGCTCCCGGGCGGCCTGGTCTAAAAGTTGAACCGGAAGCCGCTGAGAAGAAAAATAAAGGGAAAGGAGGTTATTGAAAAAATGAAGGCGAAGAAGATCTTAACAGCGATGAAATGGGGGTTCTTTTGGGGTATCGTTGGGGTTTTTATTCTAACAGGAAGTCCTGCTAAAGGACAGCCCCCGGAGAACTGGACGACGGGGATTGCCTATGATGTTGTACCGGAAGCTAAGATTACCAAAGTTGGCTGGTATATGGGGAAGACGGAGGTCGGGGTGACGCTGCTCTATGAGGTGGGCATCAGGAATGTGTCCGCGAAGCCCGTTCGTTTTAGGCTGATCATTTACCCCTTGGACGGGGATCCGATTGCCGGCTTATATCCTCTATCGAAAAGGAAAGGGAAACCCCTGGCTTTGGAGCCAAAGGAAGAGATGGTCTTGAAATGGCCGATGATGGCCAAGGAATTCCCCAAGGGATTTGCCCTGGTGGTTAAGGCGGTGGAACCGTAAAATTATTTTTTTAACCGGTTAACGAAGGTAGGGGAAGGTAAAAAAAATTTAGGGTAAATGGAAGCGAAAGGAAGTATTTCTTCAAACGATTTAATCTTTATTCAAGCAAAGGAGGACAACATGGGTCAAAAGTTTAATATTGGAAAAATGGCCATGGTCTTGCTCGCTATGATTCTTGTGCTTGGGTTGACGGCGAATGGATGGGCAGCGGCGAAACGATATCTTTCCCTGGGAACAGGAAATCCAGCGGGGACTTTTTACTTTATCGGCGCGGGATTTGCCAATCTTATTAATAAACATGTACCGGAAGTCCGGGTGATTGCCGAATCCACCGCGGCCTCTGAAGAAAACTTTCATTTAATCATGAGAAAAAAGATGGATTTGGGCCTCGTATCTATCCACGTGATTGACCCGGCCCTGGAGAAGAAGATGGACATGAGCGGGGTGCGGCTGATGGCCCTGGGGCACACCAGCGACCGGCATTGGATTGTCCGGAAGAATGCTCCGATTAAATCCATCGCTGATTTCAGGGGCCACCGAGTGGCCGTGGGGCCGCCCGGAAGCGGAACGCTGGTTTCTTCCAAAGTGGAGCTGAGTTCGGCGGGCAAAATAACTTTTGAAGATATCAAACCGGCTTATCTCTCTTTCTCCGAGTCGATCACTGCGATCAAAGATGGAACTGTCGATGTGGGGGTAATTTCCGCCGGCTATCCCGTAGCCAGTCTTTTGGATTTATCCAGACAAATTCCCATCCGTTTAATTCCCTATAGCGAAGAAGAAATGAAGGCTTTGATCGCCAGCCATCCCTATTACGTGAAGGTGATCATTCCGGCCGGGACCTATTCGGGAGTTGACACCGATACTTTAACGCGGGGAATCACTACGGCACTATTTTGCCGGAAAGAACAGAGTGATGATGTGGTCTATAAAATGATGAAGGCCTTATATGACCATCAGAAAGCAAAAGATGCCATTCATCCCCAGGCAAAACAGTGGAACTTGGAGAATATGTACCGGGGAGCGGATTATACCACGAAGTATATCCCCTTCCATCCTGGGGCGATCAAGTACTTGAAGGAAAAGGGGGCTTGGAAATAGCATAGAAGACAAAAATATTAGAAGCTTATTAGCCACAGAGGTCACCGAGGCCACAGTATGTGTTCTCGGCGATCTCTGTGGCTAAACAATTTCATTTTTTTAAATTTAATAGGACGCAGATTTACGCAGAAAACCGCAGAAACAAAAAAGACGCTATGCGCATAGCGCTAAGCGCTAAGCGATTTTCTGTGCACATCCGTGTCCAAAAAGAAATTTCCTATACAATTAAATTAAAAAACCAGAAGGTTAGGGGGGGTACTCCTTGATGGGTAAAGGTACCGAAATTGAACAAAAATTGGGAGGCCAAGTCGATCTCTTTACGTCGGATGAAGAAGAAAAATCACGCAAAAGGGAGTTGGGGGGTTCTGCCGGAAGGGTGGTCTCGGTTATCGCCGTGTGTTTTTCCCTCTTTCAGCTTATTACTGGCTATGCCCCCCTGGTTGCTATGTACCAGAGGATTATCCATGTCGCTTTTGCTTTCACCTTAATTTTTTTAATTTATCCTTTTTCCCTTAAACAGAGGAAGGATCGCATCAGCTGGGACGGGATTCTATTTGTAGGTTTGCTTCTATACGTAAGCTATTATGTAGTCACTCATTTTATCGCCCGGGCTGACCAAGTTGGCCTCGAGCCACCGCTATCTGAACTCATCTTTGGAGGGATTTTAATCTTCTTAACTATGGAGGCCAGCCGCCGGGCGACAGGATGGTCTCTGGCCATTTTTTGTGCTGGGTCTCTTGTCTATGCCCGCTTTGGAGAGTGGTTACCCATGGTACTGGGGCACCCGAATTATTCCGTCGAGCGCATAATCTCGGGTCTATTTATGACCACCGAAGGCGTATACGGTGCCCTCACCGGCATTTCTTCCACCTTTATTTTTCTTTTCGTTCTTTTCGGAACCTTCATGCAGGCATCCGGGGCTGGGAATTTTTTCTTTGGTCTGGCCTCTAGCCTCTTTGGGCATGTCCGCGGGGGCCCTGCCAAAATCGCCGTGGTGGCCAGCTCCATGTTTGGCATGATCTCTGGTAGCGCCATGGCCAATGTTTCCGCGGTGGGGCAGATCACCATCCCGATGATGAAAAAGGCCGGTTATAAACCTCATTTCGCCGCGGCCGTGGAGTCCGCATCCGGCGTCGGCGGCCAGTTCATGCCTCCGGTCATGGGAGGATCGGTCTTTATCATGATGGAAATTCTTGGTGTCTCGTACATCACGATTTGTAAGGCAGCCATCCTCTCTGCGTTCTTGTATTACGTTGCCATTTTTTTCATCGTTGACTTTGAAGCCGTAAAAAATAATTTAAAGGGGCAACCCCGGTCTTTATCCCCCAAATTCAAAGAGGTTTTCAAAGCGGGTTTTCATTTCATCATTCCGCCGGCTGTTCTGGTATATCTTCTGATGTATGCCCATGTTACGGAGAGTCGGGCCGCTTTCTGGGCGGTTGTTTCCGTTCCTCTGGTATCCTTTTTAAGAAAATCCTCGCGCATGAGCTGGAAACAAATCCTTCTGGCTCTGGAACGCGGGGCCCTGGGATTCCTTCCCATTGCGGGGGTAGTCGTAGCTTGTAACATCTTGGTGGGCATGATTACTTTGACCGGATTGGGATTGCAAATTTCCTCGATTCTTATAGAGCTTTCCGGCAATTCTTTGTTTATCCTTCTGCTCTTAACGATGATCGCCTCTCTCATCCTGGGTCTGGGTCTCCCGATCATTGTTTCCTATCTGGTCTTAGCTGTCCTCGTGGCCCCAGCTTTGACCCAAATGGGAGTGGACCCTCTGGCGGCACATCTATTTATTTTCTTCTTTGCCTTGGTCTCCGATCTTACTCCACCCGTGGCTCCCGGAGCTTTTGTGGCTGCCGGGATTGCCGGGGCTGACATGATGCGGACGGCGTGGATGGCCTGCCGCTTGGGGTTGGTGGTTTACGTCCTTCCCTACATGTTTGTCTACAATACCTCCCTACTTCTTAAGGGAAGCATAAGCAACATCCTCCTCTCGGCTTTGACGGCGCTCATCGGCGTCTACGCCTTGGCCTGCGGCCTTCAGGGTTACATGTTCCGCGCGGCCAAAGTTTACGAGCGGATCTTGCTCTTTATCGCCGCTTTTTCTTTGATGAAACCGGGGCTGATGACTGATTTTGTGGGCATCGTCTCTTTATTTGTGGTTGCGCTTCTGCAGAGGCCTCGAATTTTATTCGATCTCTTCAAGCGGGTCAGAACCTCAGCCCCGTGAGTGCATGGCAATGATGATCACAACTTCGACCATCCATGCCGGGGGGACGTCGAACGTTTGCCCGACGATATAGCCGGCAGCAATCATTGGGATCCGATGGAGCCCAACTTTTTTCGGCCTTTGGTGGGAAGGCAATGGGGGGTCGGAAATCTTATAAAAAATGCGAAAGGAGAGGATCATGTCCTTCGAGACAATTTTGCTTGAAAAAAAAGAATATGTCGGAATCCTGACCCTCAACCGGCCAGAACGG
>JAOUFX010000312.1 GCA_029857975.1 Deltaproteobacteria bacterium
TGGCCTTTACTTCCTTGGCCCATTCTTTCGCTCTTTCCGGTTTTAGGTCAACCAGGCCAACGATTTCTACTTCAGGGATTCGGGCATATTTTTCCACATGAAATTTGCCCAGATAGCCGATTCCCACGACTCCCACCTTCAGTTTACGTCGAGAACACCGCGACATTTTAGTTTTAAATTCCTATCAGGCAGAAATGATTCTTATTTGCTTCGCGAATGACTTTCTCGATATCGATGACAATCGTTTTTTGGGCTTCCACGGCTAAAGCAGAGGCTCCGGCCTCTTTTAAGGTGCGCATGGTCGAAAGGCCAATTACCGGTAGATCCAGCCGGAGATCTTGTCGGGGCTTGACGACTTTGATGGCCAAAACATCTCCCCTTCCTAATTTTCCTCCCCGCCGGATGGTTTTGTCCGTTCCTTCGATTGCTTCGACCGCCAGAACCATCTGGTCTTTCACCACGATGCTCTGGCCAAGATCAAGGTTCCCCACGCTTTTGGCAATCTTCCATCCAAACTCGATGTCCCGCTGCTCCCGTTCCGTTGGTTTCCTGTTTGTCCAGCAGCCCCTGGGAGCCATGCTTTCCTGCAAAAAATCAACCGGACTTTCCACTCTTATCCCTTCGCTTTCGATCTCTTGGGCAATCGCTCGCAAGATCGCGTCATCTTTCTTGTCCGGAAGCCGGGTTAATACCTTGATCGCTCTTTGATCGGGCTGAGCCCGGGAAAAAAAATGTGTTTTGGCTACCCCACCCGCGAAGATCGCGCTTTGGGCCCCTTCTTGCAAAAGGAGGTCAATAATTTTACCCAAAGCGCCGATGGGAACCCAATGAAGGGCATCGACATAGTATCGTAACCCTTTCTGGGTTTCGTCCAGATGTCCGATGGCGGCTACCCGGTGACCTGCCGCTCGTATATTTTTGGCCAGAATAATCGGGAGTCTTCCGTTTCCGGCAATAAGGCCGATGGTTGGCTTCATCGACAAACGCCCCGCTTCGAACTTTTTAGAAAATTCAACAAATGCGTGATTTCCGGCAGGTGGGGAACTTCGGCTTCCACTTTTTCTATGGCCTTGTTCAAAGTTAAATGCGAACGGAAAAGAATTCGGTACGCCTGTTTTAAAGCAACCAGAGTTTCTCCGGGAAAACCATGCCTTTTCAAGCCCACGCTGTTCAACCCGAAAAGTTTGGCTCGGTTTCCCGCCGCACACATGTAGGGAGGAATGTCTTTGGGGACGCCGGAAGCGCCTCCAATAATTGCATAGCAACCCACCCGCACGAACTGATGGACGGCCACGAGTCCCCCGACAATGGCAAAGTCCTCTATGGCGATATGGCCAGCCAGGGTGGAGGCATTGGCCATGATGACCTGATTGCCCACCTTGCAGTCATGGGCGATATGCGAATAGGCCATAATAAAATTTCCATGGCCCAGGGAGGTGATTCCCCCTCCTTCAACCGTAGCCCGATGGATCGTTACAAATTCTCGAATAATGTTTTCATTCCCCAGGATCACTCGAGTGGGTTCTCCGCGATAGCGCATGTGTTGGGGTGCCGTGCCAATGGAAACGAAGGGGAATACGTGACACCGTTCACCCACTTCGGTCCATCCTTCCAAAATAACATGGGAATCAATCACAGTGTCCTTGCCAATGCGAACGTTTTCACCAATTAGGCTATAGGCCCCAATTTTCACCCCGGGAGCAATGGTTGCCCTGGGATGAATGACCGCTGTGGGATGAATATCCAAGATTTACTCCTTAAAGCAATGAGGACGCAGATTTTGTTGATCATCGCAGAAAAAAATTTTCAAAAAAACCTTGGGTATCGGTTTTAATCGGCGTCCAAAAATTTTTTTTCTTTGTCTCTTTTTATTCTTTGTAAATTTTTTCTTCGAGAGTCTTGATCTTTCTTTCCAGAGCCGCTAAAGCTCTCTTCATTTCCGGCAGTTTTTGAAAAACAACCTGCGCCTTTAGCCATTCCCGATGGGAAAAAGCCGGGCTTCCCGATATCACTAGGTTCGGCGCCACGTCTTGGGCAACCCCCGATTGCCCTCCGACCATCACCCCGTCTCCGATCGTAATATGTCCGACTACCCCAGCCTGCCCCCCTAGAGCCACACGGTTGCCGACTGCGGTGCTGCCTGCGATGCCCACCTGGGCAACCAGAACCGTATCTTCGCCCACGGTCACATTATGCCCAATTTGCACAAGATTATCGGTTTTTACTCCCCTTTTAACCCAGGTCTTACCCATGGCGGCGCGATCGACTGCGCAATTGGCTCCGATTTCTACATCATCATCTATCTGCACAATGCCCACCTGAGGAATTTTTACATAACGGAATCCATCCCGGGCAAAACCAAACCCGTCGCTGCCAATGACGGTTCCAGGATGGATGATCACCCGCTTGCCGATGATACAGCGATCCATCACCACTACATTGGGGTAGAGGATCGTTCCTTCCCCGACCTGGACCGATTCTCCGAGATAAACCCCGGGATAGAGAACGACCCGATCACCCATCTGGCTTCCATCGCCAATGTAGACCCAGGGATAAATGGAAACATCCTGCCCGATTTTCACCCCCTGGCCGATGTGGGAACGAGGATCGATCCCCTTGGGGATTGGGGTTTGATAGAAGAAAAAAGCCTGAATCTTGGCATAGGCCAGATAAGGATTCGCGGTGCGGATGATCGGTTTGGGGAAAGCAGGGAGAGACGAAGGAACAATCACTGCCGAAGCTCTTGTTTTTTCCAAACGGGTAACGGATTTAAGCTCGGCCAGGAAGCTAATTTCCCCTTCCCTGGCCTCTTCGAGGCTGGCCAGGCCCGTGATCACCAGCGAGCCGTCGCCCTCAACCTTTCCTCCCACTAATGTTGACAGTTCTTCCAGCGTAACTTTCTTCATGTTTTCTTTTTTACTGCCGCTCATTTTTGTTTCTGGTTAATCCGCTTAATCACTTCTTCGGTCAAATCCAGGGCATTGGAAATGTAGAGAATGGCCGGTTGGTTCTTTTCCAGGATGATGGTATATTTCCCTTCTTCCCCCATTTTCTTGATAATCACCTCCAAGTTTTTCAGGATACGATCCGTAAATTCCCGGTCTTTCCTGCGCAGGTCTTCCTCGTAATCCCGCTGTAAACGTTGCAGTTCGCGCAATTTCGCCTGGTATTCGCGTTCCTTTTCCCGGCGCACATTTTCACTCAGGACGGATCCACGTTTCTCCAAGTCTTCTTTGATTTTCTCCAGCTCTTTTTGCCCTCCGGCAAAGGTTTTCTGCATCTTTTCCACTTCCACAGTCATTTGCCGTTTTGCTTCTTTGCCGGCTTCGCAATAATTTAAGGCCTTCTGCATATCAACATAGGCAATTTTTAATGGCTCCGCCGCAAAAGTGAGCGAAGCAAAAACCAGCAGCAACCCCCATAATAAAAATAAAATCCCAACCTTCTTCATTCTTCTCTCCTTAAAAAAAATTTTCCACAAACTTGATTGATGAACTCGTAAAAAGTCCTTTGGGTCCGATTTTCGTCATTCCCGCGAAAGCGGAGCCTGCCCCGCACTTGATGCGGGGAATCCATCCCGCCGCAGGCGGGACTGCTTGCGCAGGAGTGACGGCTTTGGCTTAAAAAAACGTGCCGATGGCAAATTCCCACCCATGCTGCTGTTCACCTTCCATGGGATTTAGGTTGTATCCCCATTCTAACCTCAGGGGGCCCACTGGAGATATCCAGCGGATTCCTACCCCGGCACTGGTCCTTAATTTGTCCAAACTGTAAGGTTCCCCGATGTCGAAAGCATTCCCCGCATCAAAGAAGATAAGCCCTTTTAATTTAATCGACGTTATCAAAGGAAAGAGCGCCTCAAAGTTGAAAAGCAATTCTTTGTCGCCCCCGATAACTTCTCCGTTGGGAGCTTTGGGGCCGATCGTGTACGCTTTGAACCCACGAATGGTATGAATTCCTCCCAAGCGATAGCGCTCATACAAAGGAATCGTATGCCCTTCATGACCCTGAATGTATCCAATTCGGCCCCGCCCCACGAAGGTTATCTTCCAAAAAGGGGTGAAGAACCAAGCCAAATTGGCGGAGTATCTGGTGAAGTAATTACTTCCCCCTAAAGGGCCTCCGGCATATTCCATGGAGATCGAGTGGTCCGATCCTTTGGTGGGATCGAGATACTGATCGCGAGCATCCCGGCGTAAAGATAGGGTAATGCTGCTGGTGGTGGATATTCCTGCCTGTTCCCGGATAAGAAACGAAGAAGTCTCTTTCACATCGCTGATATCAACTTCTTCATACTTGTAGGAAGTATATCCTCGCACTTGTTCAAAGAGTGGAAACCCCAAACGGGCTCCTCCACCTGTTGTTTTGACCGTGTAATCGTCATATTCCCGCAGGGTGCGGTAAAGGTCAGTTCCTGCCGAGATGCGGGTGTCGAAAAGCCAGGGCTCGGTAAAAGACACGTTGTAATACTGGGCGAGGGAACCTAATTGGGCCGAAAATGACAATCTTTGCCCGCGGCCAAAAAGGTTTCTCTGGGAAATTTGAATCAAAGCCATGAGTTGGTCTATGGAGCTATACCCACCTCCCAAGCTGAACATTCCTGTGGGTCCTTCTTCTACCTGTATGTTGAAGTCCAGTTTATCATCGGCGCTTCCTTTCTTGGTACTTATGTTTACTGCTTTGAAATATCCTAAAATATCCAGGTTTTCCCGACTCTTCTTCAAGGCGCTTAGGTTGAACAGTTCTCCTTCCGCTGCCCGGAGTTCCCGGCGAATAACTTTATCGCGGGTTTTGGTGTTCCCCGTGATGTTGATTCGCTCGAAATAAACTTTACTTCCCGGCTGGATTTGGAAAGTTAAGTCCACCCAGTCATTTTCTTGATTGATTACGGTATGGGGACTAATGTCCACAAAGGCATACCCCTTATCGGCGTAATGATCGGTAAGCTGAGAAATGCTCTCCCCTACTTTATTGCGGTTGAGAATCTCACCTATATGGATATTCACTAACTTGAACAAATCTT
>JAOUFX010000314.1 GCA_029857975.1 Deltaproteobacteria bacterium
GGCGGGATGGCCGTGACCTTAAAACCGGAAATGGCCGGGGATCTTAAGGCCACGATCCAATTCGATGTCTCCGGTAGACAGGCCGGGCAATGGTATTATGAGATTGCCGACGGTTACTGCGCCTTCAGGGAAGGTCAATTGGACCATCCTACTCTGACGATTCACACGCCTTCGGAAGTTTGGCTGGCGATATCAAGGGGGGAACTCGACGGCGCCAAGGCCTTTATGGAAAAGAGATATTCGGCAGAAGGTGATTTAAGTCTTTTAATGCGATTAAAGAGCCTTTTTGGGCCGATGTAGGTAAGCGGCCAGATGATTTATTTCCTAACATTTATGTAAAGGCCGCCGGAGTTGTAAACGATCCACATGCTGGCGGAGGTAAAGATGCCTATCCCCATGATGATCAATAAGGTCAAGAAATATTGGTTTTCATCTTTTTTCCACCAGGGTTCGGCATCATGGAGAGGGCTTAGGGAGCGCGAGATCTCTTTGGAGGAAGAAATTTCTTCCCTGGGAGCCGGGGTAATGCCCTTCTTTGGCGAGTGAGAACAGGTAGAAGAAACAAATAAAAAAGTTATAAAAATTATAAATGATATTAATTTATTTCTCATAAATTACTTTAAGTTATATCGAGCGATTTTTTTCCAAACACCGAGAACACAGCGCAACATAGCCGCAACCCAAAATTTATTGGACGCAGATTAACGCAGATAAACACAGATAAAATTAAAATATGCTTAGTAAAATTTCAAGAATTTGAACGTTAGTAGTACAGAGAATCATATCATAGTCGAAAGACCAAATAAGCTCGATCTTTTCTCTGTTGTGACTCTTGTTTTAGGTATAACATATTTGATCAAACTTACCAAGGGAAGGCTGATTTAATTTATTTGAACCTTTTTGGCCCAGGGGGCATCTAAATTTTTAACCAAGCAAAATATTTTAGAATTCTTCATGATGATTCTTTTAATAAAAAGTTAGGAGGAGAGAGGCGATGAGCGAAGGTGGAAATCTTTTCATGGTAACAGACGCGACTTTCCAGAAAGAAGTCTTGGAAGCGGAGCAACCGACATTCGTTGATTTTTGGGCCAGCTGGTGCGGACCCTGCAAGATGATCGGCCCAATTTTCGAAGAGCTTTCCAAAGAATATTCTGGAAAAATCAAGTTCGCTAAAGTAAATGTAGATGAAAACCCCAAAACGCCGGCAAATTATGGAATCCGGGGTATTCCTACTTTGATCATGTTCAAAGAGGGGAAGGTGGTTGAACAGGTGGTAGGGGCGGTGCCCAAAAGCCAGCTTGACAGCGTCGTTAAAAAAGTTTTATGAAAGGATTGAATGAACAATGGCCCTTAAAATTATTCTGGGAATGGCTATCGGGGCAGCGATTGGCTATGGGTTAAACCTGCTTTCTTCGAGCATCGGTAGCACTTGAGGCCTCACTTGCAACCCTTATTTGAGCACAGGTCTCGGTGCGACAATCGGGTTGATGCTGGCCTTAGGGTAAGGCTATAAAAACAGGTTAAAGGTAAAAGGTTAAAGGTCAAAGGTAAAGACCAAAGACTACGAGACTATACGACAAACTGACTATAAAGGAGGGATGGGGCGTGCCGATTTATGAGTATCAATGTTCAAAGTGTGCTCATCGTTTTGAAATGATCCATGGAGTTACGGAAAAGGAGCCGAAGATTCTTTGTCCCAAGTGTGGTGATTCCCGCATCCAGCGAATGATTTCTTCTTTTTCTTGCGGAGGCCTTAAGGAATCCGAAGCCGGATCGGTTTCAGGCTGCGGGCCAAAACCAGGCCGCTTTTCCTGAGGGTGAAATTGAGCCCCGCCGGTGGCGGGGGTATGGAATTAAAAAGCCAAGGCCGGGATAAATCCCGGCCTTGGCTTTTGAGGGTTTCCAGAAAAGAAACGGTTACGTTATCTCGTTTTCAAGAGTTTTTCCTTGAGCAGGGTTTCGTCTTTAAGCATTTTATTAAAGCCATCCTTGAAAACCTCGTTGATCAAGGCCTCCGCGTGCTTGGGTTGGTAAAGAGGACGGTCAGTTTCCTGGGCGGTCCCTTCTATGGTTTTGCTGACCCAAGTCCTTTCCTTAACCAGGCCCCAGTTGAGTCGAATACTCAACCGGGCATTGGTATCGGTGGTAGCTATGCCACTTTTGGCCTCCACCCATAAAGATTCAATTTTGCCCCCAAAAGCAACATCGGCCGGGATATCCTTGAAATCGTCTTTCGATGGATCCAGGTAACGATTGACCACGGTTACTTTGAACCCTGCTTTCTCCAGCATTTGGGCCAGGGACTTCGTAAGGACCTGCTCCACGGTTCCCGCATCCGCTTTGAAAAAATCAATCATGCCATCCCGATAGACTCTACGCCCCAGGTAGAGGCGGTCGGGCCGAACATCCTGAAAATTATAGAGAGCCAATGTTACAGGTGGGGAAACTCCGCGGAGGAAAGGGGGTGTTTGGGAAGTATCGTAGCTCAAGTGGAGGAGGTAGGTCTTACTGCTGGCACAACCTGCCAGGTACAAAAGACCGAGCAGCATGATCATTACGAAAACGTAACTCGATATTTTTTTTTTCATCCTTTTCCTCCTCTTTATGGTTTTATAAATTGAAAACTTTTAACGACTCCGTTTTTGATTGTGACCTCAAAGATTTCTTCCCGGTCTTTATCAAGGAAACCATGGATTACAAATCCCCCGGGGAGGGTTGGGCTTTCTGTCTGAAAGTGGATATAAAGGAGAACCTGAGTTCCGTCTATTTTGTTTTCTTTCTTGGAAGGAGGACCCAAAAGTTTGAAAAGGTCCATTTCAGTGGTCTTGCCTAATTTTATTTCCTGAATCTGGGCCGAGGATAGTTTCGTCCCCTCCGTAGAATGCAAGGTGTAATAACATCCCCCGGTCATAATGAAAATACAAAAGAGACAAATAAGCACAAGTTTCATTTTTTTCTCGTTGGTTTTTTGGCCCCATTATATCCGTCACCGCAGTTTTTATCAAATAAAATTTGATGGCTTCGTAAAAAGTCCATCTGCGGTGTTGCGCTTCACCCCCGCCCTGTTAGATCAGAAACTCCGCATCTGAAGTATAGGGCGGGGATTCGATTTTCAAGAGCAGATTCATCTTGGTGGCTATCTAACAGGGTGAATCATTGCGGCGTACCTCTTAAGTACGCCTCATTCCTCAGGATTTGCGCGCCTGGCATCTGGAGCTTTTTACTTTGCCATCCATCTTGACGACTTTTTACGAGTTCATCAAATTTGATGATCCCGTAAAAAGTCAGAAAAGCCGTCACGCCTGCGAAAGCAGTCCCGCCTGCGGCGGGATGGATTCCCGCTCCCCGCTTTTGCGAGGACAAGTTTCGCAGGAATGACGAAAATGGGATAAAAAGGCACCAAGAGGGATGGCCATGCAGGGGCACGGTCACCGTGCCCCTGCATCGGATAACCTTTTTCCCGGCTTGCTATTTAATGCCCCGTGGTTTTTTTGAAGTTTTGTATTTCAGTAAGGCGGCAACCCCTCCGGCCTTCAACAAGGGAGAAAAGTTCTCCGTAAAAAAAAGGTCCACCCCCTGGGATTGGGCTTTCGACAAAATTTTTTCGCGCAAGTTGGAAGGAAAGATTGTTGCCTGGCAATAAGGACAGGATCTCGGCACCCCTCCTATACCGAGAGAATCGCAGCCCGGACACCCCCAGCCCGTGGCCTTGAACCGGGCATCGAAAACCATACGTTCAATTTGATGATTCTGCAACGCACTCAGGGTTGCTTCGGTTCCGGATGTTGCCCGGCCCAAAGGTTCAGCCTCCTCCAGTAGGTACTTCGAAAATGTTTCTGCTTTTTCTTTGGAAATGGCCCACAGGACTTCCGCGGCGGTAGATAGTAATTTATGATCGGGGGCATGAAGATCCAAGACAGAAAGAGGAACCATTTTCTTTATTAAAGATGCGGGCAGCTGTTTTTTCAGCTCCGCCTCCATCTCCTCTTCGGCGGCAAGAAAAAGACATTCTGGGTTTTCCCCAAGGGTCAGTTTTTTTACATTCTCCACGATTTCTTTACCCCGTTGTTTGCTGTGTTCCTGGAGGTGGCGCTGGAATCTGGGCAGTGACCACCCCATGCGCCCGAAACGAGTGGTATGCTTATTTTCCCAGGAAAGGTTAATCTGTTTGCTCAGGGTACCCAGGCGAATAAGAAAAAGGCGGGCCTGGCGAGAATTAGCTTCCACCACAGCATGCGTTTGGTAAAGGGCTTTGTGGCGGACCAAAGAGAAAAGTTGGGGGATGGAGGATAGGGTCACGTCATTTTCCGGGGAGAGAGGCATGGGGATGGGGAGGAATAAATCATCGGCGGCGCAAGCAAAAATGGCAATGCCTTTCCAGGCTGGGTCCAACTCTTCTTCCAGGTACTTCTGAATTCGTTTTATATCTTGGTTGCAAAGGGATTGTTCGGCGGCGCGAGCAGGAAGAAGGCTGGATATTTCCCGCAATCGGGTTTTAAGGAAAACCGGGTAGAGTTTTTTCCCGGTCCGGTTGGGTCTTAAATCCAAATAAACGGATAAAAAAGATTTCTGTCCAGGAGTTACTCTGACCAACCTCTGAAGCAATTCATCGAGTGGCATGATCACCGACCTCCTTTCCCGATAAAGGGGGGATATCCGTCAGTAAAAGTTCGTTTGCTCCTCCTTTCTTTTTTTAAGTTTAATTTATTTTAAGCTATAAATCTTTCTAAAAACAAGAGGGTGTTTCATCCCAACAGGATTTCCCCATTCCCTAAACGTATTTGACAAGGTCAAGGAACCCGGTGAGAAGAGCTGTGGGTTGAGCCTTCTCCAAATCTTCCCTGGCGGTATTTCCCGTCGGCACGGCGTAAACTTTCATCTCCGCATTTTTAGCGGTTTGGATGTCGATTACGGAATCACCGACAAAGACGGTAACATCCTTTTTCAACCCCATTTTCTCCATGGCGAAAAAAAGCATTTCCGGATGAGGCTTGTTTTGCGGGACA
>JAOUFX010000315.1 GCA_029857975.1 Deltaproteobacteria bacterium
GCAGGCTCACCTTAAGTCTCAAAAACTTTATCGGTATTCAAGATGATCGACATAGACTTGTGGACCATAATATCTTCCTCGAACACAAGATAGCCGACCTTCAGGAGGTCATCCAGCCGAAATTCATAGCGATTGATGCGATTATAGCTGGACAGAAAATGATGCTTACGCCGACCCCCTTCCCCATGGGGGCCATCGTCATGGGGACAAATTCCTGCGCTGTCGACACCGTCTGTTGCCACATGGTTCATGTAGACCCCAAAGATGTAATTCATCTTCGGTATGCATCCGAAAGAGGTTTTGGCCCCATGAATCTGGAAGAAATTGATGTTTTGGGGGATTTCCCACTCCAAGAGGTTCAGCGAAAAACTCAAGATTTTCAATTTTGCATGGAGCATATTGACAGTTATTTTGGGGAAGATAGTAATCTAAGCTGTAAGGTGGGAACATTCCCAGAGGAGCATTCACCAGATTACTGCTGGGGCGGGTGTCCGGGCGCTCTTCAGGAAGCGATGCACATATTTAAAGGCTACTATCCAAACGTAAACAGGGAAATGAAAAAAGTCCGCTACGTAGTCGGTAAAATTGATGAGCCGCTTGAACTGGGTGAAGATGAAAGAGTGATTTTTGTCGGGGACTGCACCCGTTGGGAAGGAAGAATCAATGGCGGACATGTCAAGATCGAAAGCAGCTATAAGCCCCCAAGAGAGGTAGATGAACGTAAAACCAAGTCGAATGATATGCTGTTAAAAACCTGGAAAACTCTCTGGAGCTGTTTTAAGCAGAAAAATTCCAGGTATATCCATGCAAAAGGGTGTCCAGTCTCGGTCGGTGATCATGTTCATTATCTTTCGGCCATTGCTAAGATTAAAAACGTTAATTTTGATCCTAGAATGCTCATTCCACTCAACGTTGCATACTGGAAGATGCGAACAAATCGTGCACTGAATCGACTCGTCGGATAGTAAAGTAAGGGACGTTGATGAAAAATATAACTTTACCAGATGAAGAAATTTTGATTGGAAGTCAATTCAGAGGCACAAAATATAAAGTTATAATTTTCATCAACGTCCCCCACTACTTTTGCCTTGACAATATTTCTGCCAGGGCTAAAATTCAATCAATAGTTGCTCAACCGTAGCTAATAAACCGATCAACCTAACCTTTTGCCTTCTGGTGGAGTAAAATGAGAAGGTGGGGTTATCAGAAGATGATCATGTGAAACCCCCAAAGGGCTTAAGATTTCCCTTTGGAGGTGCCTTCCTGTTTCGTCCTATTTAAAATAGGCGTTCTAAATTTATAGGCATATTTACCCTAACCCCAAACCTTCTGGAGTGGCGTATGAAAAGGAGTTTCCGGAAGGTGCCCATATTTTGGGTCTAAAAAGAATTTATTTCTTTGGAGAGCCTTTTTATCCTTGTTCTCGCCATTCGGCGTAAATTCGAACCCACAGAAAGGAGGAAAGAACGATGTCTGGATTGTATCATAAAATTTATTCGGAGATGAACCGCAGGGAGTTTGTGAAAACCGCTGCAGCGGGAGCTGCTGGCTTAGCTCTCATGGGTTTGCCCTCTGCGAAAACCGGTGCGGCGGAAAAATATCCTCACTGGGGAGAGGTCGTAATAATCCGGGATGAAAATGCCACTAAGGGGCCAGAGGTTAATTTTAAAGTCGTTCAGTCTATGTTAGATGAATCAATCCAGGCTTTGACCAAAGGTGGCGGATGGCCATCTCTCATCCCCTCTTACAAGACCGGCGAGACTGTAGGGATTAAAGTCAATTGCCAGGTACCGCTGATATCAACTCAATGGAAGGTTGTAGGGGCTGTCATTCGGGGATTGGTGGGAATGGGAATACCGCAGAAGAATATTGTAATCTGGGATGCTGATTCGGAAAGTATGAAGTGGACCTCGATGGGTTGGGTCCGCGGTGTCTTTCCCGAAGTGCGCCTGGCAACCACGGATACATTGAAAGATCCTTTTGATTCCAGTAAATCGATGGATATTTTGGGGAATCGAACTTGCCTCAGCCGGCTTTTAACCGGGGCAGATCACCTGATCAATGTCCCCGTATTGAAGAATCATTTTGAAGCGGGGATTACCTTTGCCCTGAAGAATCATTTAGGTTCGGCAGGAGAAAATATTAAAGATCGGCAAAAGATATTTCACCTTCCTCCGGAAGAAAAAATTTTTTGGCATAAGAGACTTGGGCGTGGGAAGCCAAAAGGCGAAGCCATAGCCCTTATTAACACAGCCCCGGACATCAAAAATAAGACTCGCTTAATCGTCGGAGATGCTCTGTTTGGGGTATGCACGATGGGGCCAATTTCCCCACCGGATTTTGCTTATAATGGTCTAATCGTTGCGACAGACCCTGTGGCCACGGATCATCAGGCCCGGCTGATCATTGAAAATGAAAGGAAAAATAGGAATTTGCCGCTTGTGCCATCTACTCAAATTGATCATGCGATAAAACTGGGGCTGGGAGCGCCTATCGATGAAATGAAGGTTATCCCTGTGGACCGGACCAAAAAAGGATGAGGATTTTATGAATGAAAATGCGGGTTAGTGGGCTGTTGATTTTGGGATTTTCGGTCCTGTTTTGTGGATTAGCTTGGCCTGATCAGGCATCGGAGAGGCCCGAGAAGGTTCTTGGATTGATGATTCTTCTTCCTGCGGATGACGAAATCCCGGGGTGGAAACGTACCGAGAAGATTCTCAGGGCCTCGAAACAGGAAGATCTTTATAGGATTTTTAATGGGGGGGCAAGCCTTTACATCCAACATGGGTTTCGTTCCTTCGTGGGGCAAAGTTATAAGGGGGCGAAAGGAACGGAACTTGAGGTGCATATTTTTGATCAAGGGGCACCTCAAAATACAGAAGATTTATACGAAAACCCATTTACGAAACCGAACCGCATTAAGGAAATAGCTAACCTCGGGGAAAAAGCCCGTATAGACATGACTCCCCTATTTTGCTATGGGGTGGATTTTATTCAGAAGGGGTTCTTTGTGCGTGTAATTATCCAGGATAGAACTGAGAAGGGGTTGAATGTGGCCATTTCCTTTGCCCGGTTTATCTCGAAACGGATTAAATGACTTAGCCCCGAAGTTTGCAATACGATGGCTCCGGGGAGGTTCTCGCGTCCATTGGAGCCTTTTCTTTTTCACCCATTACCCGGAAAGGAGGGTAATAAAATGAAGAAGATAATTTTTTTAGGATGGTTGATTGTGTTTCTTGCTCCAATGTTATGGGCGCAAGAGAAGGTTGAAGCCCCAGTCTGGAATGTGGGGGACAAATGGGTTTTCGATCGGGAAGGGCCGATTGAAGTGATTGGCTGCGATGCCCAGTGCTATTCCGTTAAGTTTTCAGGGGGAATATTCCCCAAAGATGCCTCTGGAATTGCCATATTCGAAAGATCAACGCTCAACGTTAAATATATGTTGGAAAGAGATCAACGGAAAGAATACAGGGGTTTCCGGAAGAAGATTCTAAATTTTCCCTTAACGCTGGGAAAGCAATGGAAAGATATATACCAAGTAGACGAGGTCGGACAAATAGGTATGCATGCAATGGTTGCAGTTGAATATCAAGAAACTTTCCAGGTCCTAGGGTGGGAAGAGGTTGAAGTTCGCGCAGGCAAATTCAAGGCCATCAAGGTGGAATATAAAATCGACCCTTCACAGCGTCTCGCCATTGGCTGGGTCCCTTCGGGTAAATTCAAGGCTTGGTACTGGTATTCACCGGAAGTAAAGAACTTTGTGAAATCCCAGTATGAGAAGGGATATAGTGAAGCGCTTCTTGAAGAGAAGGGAGCCAGGGGAAATTGGGAGTTGGTTTCCTATGAATTAAAAAAATAAACTTTTGAAATTGATTTTGGCTCTGTAAATTGCAAAGGGTTGGCTTATCAATAAGGGCAAACGGGAATCTTTGAATGGTCGATACAGCCGTCAGAATGGGAAATCGGAAAGGCAGGAGCATCAACGTCCTGCCTTTTTGCTTTCTTTTGTTTACTCACTTTCAACCAATAATCCTTACCCGATTCGGCTTTACTAAACTGCAGCTTTGTAGGTGAAACCTAAGTTTTATTAAAGTATGAGGTTCTACATCTGCTATCGATGTGGTGTTTTTCAAGAAGTAAAAAGTTATGATTTCGAAAAGATATCTGCAGCTGGCTACCTCCTGGAGCAGGTTTCTTTCTTGGCAAGCTGTCCGAACTTTTAAGAGTCTGAAAGCACCCACAAGATGTTGTGGTTTCCTGTGAACAATATGTTAAAAAATTGACAAATAGGGGAAGAAAAAAAACCGCTTGAAAGCATTTCTTAGCCTGCTAAAATTCAGTAGCTTCTTCTTGCCTTAAAGTAAACCCGTTTTAAATTTATATTTTCATCCACTCTGAACTCAAACCTTTTGGAGGATTTATGGAAAGAGGGAGATGAGGGGGAAGGTAAACTACAGTAACGGCCACTATTCTTGATAATCCTTACTTCTTCATGTCCGACACTATATGATTACTAACGTCGAGGTGAGACCAGAAGCTTTTGCCCGATACGAAGCGGTTGGTCCGCAGACAGATTGTTCAGTTTCCGGAGTTTTTCCACGCTGACCCCGTATTTTTTGTTGATCCGGTAGAGAGTTTCTCCTTTCTGAACCGTGTGGTATTGTTTTTCGGTCGAGACCGCCGGTTTTGAGGGAGGAAAAGGCTTTGCTTTTGATTCGGCTTTTGGCTTTTTTTGTTTTTTTAGTGCCTCTACATTCTGGGCAAGAGCGTCCACCCGCTGAAGAAGGGCTGGGTCTGGGCCCGAAGTGCTGATTTTTCCCTGAAGATCTGCGAGTTGTTTTTCAAGCCCAGCGATCTTTTCCTCCAGAGCGGTCACCTTTGACTGCAAAGAGCTCGCCTCGCCGTCAGTGGGTCGATTGCTGAGGGAGTAAAGGATACCTCCGGCAAAAATCAAGACGAGGAGAATTCCCAGTAGAGTGAGGAAGGATATGATCTTGCCGAATC
>JAOUFX010000316.1 GCA_029857975.1 Deltaproteobacteria bacterium
TGTCCAGGGACAAACCTACCAAGCCATCAAGGCTGCCGACTTGGTCATCGTGGCCTCTGGAACTGCCACCCTGGAAACCGCTATCCTCGGCAAGCCCATGGTTATCCTTTACCGCGTGTCTTCCCTGAGCTATTGGATAGGGAAGATATTAGTCAAAACGAATTGGATTGGCCTGGTAAATATTGTTGCCGGGAGAAGGGTGGTACCTGAGCTTCTTCAGCATGAGGCCAAGGGGGAACGGATCGCCGCGGAGGTACTGAAAATCTTGGAGGATGAATCCGCCCGGCAAGAGGTACTCCAAGGACTGGCGGAGGTCAGGGATAAACTGGGCACTCCAGGGGCAGCCGAACGAGTAGCCCAAATAGCTTTAGAAATGATAGGAGCAGTAAGAAGGGGAGTTGAGAGTTGAGACTCCCAACTTACGCCTTGGGTATTTAAATGAACCTTTATAAAAGGCTTTTACAATTTGTCAAACCATATTGGCACCGCCTGGCCGGAGCCATGGTCTGCATGCTCATGGTTTCCGCCGCTACTTCGGCTTCAGCCTTCTTGGTGAAACCCGTCCTAGACGAAGTTTTTTTCAAACAGGACCTGGTGATGCTAAAACTTATTCCTCTGGCTATCATCGGAATATTTTTCCTCAAAGGGCTGTTCGACTATGGACAGGCTTACTTGATGTCTTATGTCGGGCAGCGCATCATCGCCGACCTCAGAGAAAAAATTTATAACCACCTGCAGTCCCTTTCCCTCTCCTTTTTCACCCGGAATCCGACCGGAGTCCTGATGTCGCGAATTATTAATGATGTGAACATGGTCCAAGGAGCCGTGACTGAGGGGGTCACCGGTCTTTTAAAAGATTTTTTTACCATCATCGGTTTAGTGGGCGTTGTTTTTTACCGCGACTGGAAATTAGCCCTGGTGGCTCTGGTGGTCTTTCCCCTGGCCGTTTATCCTATCGTGAAATTCGGGAGGAAACTGAGATCTTACAGCACGCGCAGCCAGTCTACCATGGGAGACATCTCTTCCATCCTTTTAGAGACTTTTGCGGGGAATCGCATTGTTAAAGCCTTTAATATGGAAGATTATGAGAGAAAACGTTTCGCCCGGGAGAACCGTAAACTTTTCGGAATTTTAATGAAGTTGGTGCGGGTTCGGGCAATCTCTCATCCTCTCATGGAATTGCTCGGAGGCATAGGCATCGCTTTTATTGTTTTCTATGGGGGATACAACGTCATCAAAGGGGTAGCAACTCCCGGAACCTTCTTTTCCTTTTTGGCAGCCTTGCTGATGCTTTATGAGCCGGTGAAACGCTTGAGCAACGTGAACAACACGGTGCAGCAGGGGTTAGCGGCGGCCTCCCGAATTTTCGACGTCCTCGATACGATCCCCGAGATCGTCAACAAACCGGAGGCCCAGGTGGTTACCTCCATCGCGAAGGGAATCGAATTTCGTGACGTATCCTTCAAGTATGAAGAAAATTGGGTTTTAAAAAACATTAATCTCAAGATCAAAGCAGGCGATGTAGTGGCTTTTGTGGGAGCCAGCGGGGGCGGCAAAACCACTTTGCTCAACTTGTTACCCAGGTTTTATGATGTCATTTCCGGAAGGATTCTTATCGATGGGGCGGACATCCGTGATTTAACCGTTGAGTCTTTAAGGTCCATGATCGGAATTGTTACCCAGCAGACCATTCTTTTTAACGATACGGTGAAAAACAATGTCTCCTATGGTAAAATTGAAAAATCCTTTGAGGAAGTTGTCAAAGCTGCCGAAGCCGCCTATGCTCATAACTTCATCCAAAATTTGCCCCAGAGTTATGATACCATAATCGGGGAACAAGGAGTCAAGCTTTCCGGTGGAGAACGTCAACGCATCAGTATTGCTCGGGCTCTTCTTAAGAATGCTCCGATTTTAATATTGGATGAGGCAACCTCCTCTTTGGACTCCGAGTCCGAAATTGAGGTGCAGAAAGCTCTGGAACACCTGATGCAGGGGCGTACCACGCTGGTCATTGCCCATCGTCTCTCGACCATCAGGAAAGCGAATCGTATCATCGTAATTGCCAACGGCGTCATTCTTGAAGAAGGAACCCATGAAGAGCTTTTAGAGCGAGACGGGGAATACCGAAAACTCTATTTGCTTCAATTCATCGACAGTGATTTGGAAAAAACCAAGCGGGTGGAAAATGATGAAAGCGGGAGTCCAGAATACCCTGAAAAGACTGGATTCCTGCTTCCGCGGGAATGACCTTCTAAAGCGAGAAATGACTTGTTCAGCACCCGGTTAGAGAGATAGATCCTAGGTTAAAATCGGCTTTAAAAGCATGCATGGTTTTATTGCTTTCTTGGCGAATTGTTTAAGCGGAGGTAATTAAAAATATTAAAAATTACAAAAATATAAATGCTATACTTTAATAAATTACTTAATAATTTGATTTACGCCCAGAAAGAAAGTCTGCTCAGGAAAATAATTCTCGCTCCCCTTTGCTTACTTTCTTTTTTTTATGGGTGGGGCAATTCTTTGCGGGTATATCTTTATGCTAGGAAGGTTTTCCCTACCCGTTCTCTTCCCTGCCAGGTGGTAAGTGTGGGAAACATTACCTCGGGAGGTACAGGCAAGACCCCTTTCGTTATTTTAATTGGGGAGATGCTCAAAGCCAAGAACTTTCGCGTTGCCATCCTGAGCCGGGGATATAAAGGGAATTTCCCTGAACCTTTTCGATTGGTTTCCGATGGACAACAGACTTTTATGGGGGCATCACAGGCTGGTGACGAACCTTACCTGCTGGCCGAAAAACTTAGAGGGATTCCGGTAATCGTCGGCCAAAATAGATGGCGATCTGGCCAATATGCTATCGAGCATTTTAAGAGTGAAATCCTGATTCTGGATGATGGATTTCAGCACCTTCCTCTAAAAAGGGATTTGAACCTCCTTTTGATCGATTCCTCTTCTCCGTTCGGTAATGGGTACCTGCTTCCTCGGGGTATTCTCCGGGAATTCCCAGGCCAGCTTAGCAGGGCCGATGCCATCATTTTGACAAAGGCCAGAAAATATGATAACATTAAAATATTAAAGCAAAATTTAATAAAAGTTCCTGAGGAAATTCCCATTTTTCGAGTTGAATATGAACCGGGTGAGATTCGGATGCTGAGAAAAGAATCTCCCTTGCCACCAGAATATTTGAAAGGGAAGAAGGTGTTGGCTTTCTCCGGCATTGCCAACCCCCTTTCATTTCGGCAAACTCTTATTAATTTAAACGCTCAGATCGCCGAGTTCGCCGTTTTCCCTGACCATTATCAGTACCGTCCTAAAGAATGGGAAAAGCTTTATCAAAAAGCAACGGACTTAGGGGTTGATGCGCTGGTAACAACCGAAAAAGATCTGGTGAGATGCCAAGGTTTGGAGCAAGGAATCATTCCGTTGTGGGGAGTTTCCATCCGGCATGTTTTCTTGGACAACGACTTGCCCCGCTTTGAAGAATTCCTGTTTTCGAGGCTGAGCCTTGCCAGGCGGATGGATTTTTAGTGAAAAAAACAGGCCAATCCCTTGTCCAAAAATTTCTACTGCCGGCCATTAACCTTATCCCGCTCCAATCAAGGATTTGGTTCCTGGAAAGATTGGGCCGATTGTTATATGTTTTCGATGGGCGACACCGGCGGATCGCCCAGAGGAATCTCGCGTTGGCTTTCCAGGATAAAAACCAGAAAGAGCGGGATCAGATCATTCGTGCCGTCTTTCGAAATCTGGGAAGGGTACTGGCGGAATTGTCCTTTATCCCCCGTTTCAACCAGCAGAATGTCAATCGGTATGTTAGCATCGAAGGATTCGAGAATCTGAAACAGGGTCTGAAAAAGGGGAGGGGCGTCCTTTTTCTTACAGCCCACTTTGGCAATTGGGAATGGATGGCCGCCACGTTCCCTATCTTATCCGGACGGAATTGCCACGTAGTTGTTCGTCCTTTAGATAACGGCTTGTTTAACGGGATCATGGATTGTTTGCGTACTTGGACTGGAAACCAGATTATTCCCAAACAAAAAGCCATGGGGCGGATTTTGCGCGTTTTGAAAGAGGGCGGAATTGTAGGGGTTCTTCTGGACCAGAACATGGCCTGGCAGGAAGGGGTTTTTGTGAACTTTTTTGGAGAACTGGCCTGCACGAACACCGGCATGGCTCTCTTGGCTTTGAGGACCGGAGCGGCGGTGCTCCCAGTCTTCAACATTCGGCAGGCCGACGGGCGGTATCGGGTTCTCATCGAACCGGAATTACCGCTGATCCGTACTGGGGATAAAGATCAGGAGGTGGAAAAAAATACAGAACTTTTTACCCAGATCATCGAGCGGTACGTACGCGATTATCCGGACCACTGGTTATGGTTACACCAGAGATGGAAAACCCGGCCATGGCAAGCCAAGAGAATGAAAGGCGGGAGGAATGGAATACAGGAATGATGGAAGTATGGAAGGGTGGGGAAAACGGGTAAAATCATATTTCCAGGTATAAAAAAGGTCCTGATCCGCTCAGCCAATTGGGTGGGGGATGCGGTAATGAGCCTGCCGGCGATCGATTCTTTACGGCTAAGCCTTCCCGGCGCGGAGATTGCCATCCTGGCCAAACCGTGGGTCGCCGAAATTTTTCAGGGGAATACGGCTGTTGATCGGGTGATTCTTTACCAAAGCCCAGGAGTCCATCAGGGATTATGCGGAAAATGGCGGCTGGCCAGGCAATTGAAGAAAGAACGTTTTGACTTAGCCGTTCTCATTCAAAACGCTTTCGAGGCAGCTCTGCTTTCTTTCCTGGCCGGTATACCCCGGCGGGCGGGATACAATACAGACGGGAGAACCCTCCTGCTTACCAACCCCGTCACTTTAAGTCCAAAGGTTAAAGGCGATCATCAGGTTGATTATTACCTGGAATTGGTTCGAGCCCTCGGATTCCAGGAGGGGGGCCGCATCCCTTCGCTGAAGGTATCCGAGGAGCGGCAAAAGGAAGCGGCCCGAA
>JAOUFX010000317.1 GCA_029857975.1 Deltaproteobacteria bacterium
TTTGCGGTCGACATACCGGCCGTAAACGCGGTAGACAAGGACTACCCAAACAATACTGAGAATTAAAATAAATATTGACATTTTCTCCCTCCTTACGAGTTAAATCTTGGAAACCTTTATTTTTTTTCTCAAAAGCGTTCCTGCTCTCACCAGTGGTGAGACCATAGCCGTTCCAACGATCCAACTGTTTCTCTTAGGGAGCCATTGCGGCTCGGCATCACCTCCTTGTATGGATTTAATACTTTTAACTATTTATTAGATTTCGTCCAAATTTTACACAAATAGAAAAAGATGTCAATAAAAATGTTTTTTTATTTGACATTAGACCCTGTTGGATTATAATGCATCCGAGTAAAAAGAAGTTTGGGGGAAACCCATTTTTTAAAAGTCCTGAATACTGGAGGGACACAATGGCGAAAGAAGAAGAGAAACAAGAGGAACAAAAAGGTGGATTTTTAAAAAGGTTTGGAAAGGCAGCCAAAGAAATGATTTACGGGATGGCTGCCCATGATACTGCCCGTTTCGCCCTGAAAACGCGGGGAAGCATGGAGCACCTCTTCATCCTGATTACCATGGGCGACTTACTGGGGGTGCCCATCCTGCCACCTTATTATTCATTACGCATTCTACCTTACGTCGTCCCGCAGATTGCCACCTGGAAACGAAGGATGTTGCGGGAAAGAGACCTGACGGATGCCCTGGCTTGATATAATAAATTGCTTCGCGCTTAGCGCTCTGCGCATAGCGTAAGACAAAAGGAGGTGTGCCATTCCACTCGCAGACATCTTCGAAAAGTTTCCGGACCGGCGGTATATCATGTTCGGAGGAAAAGGAGGATTGGGGAAAACCACATTCTCCGCAGCTACGGCCTATTACCTGGCCAAGAGGGGGCATAAGGTTCTGGTCTTTTCCGTAGACCCTCAAGCATCCTTGAGCGACATCTTTAAGCGGGATATCTTCGGCAAGGGAGCAGTGGAGATCATGCCCAATCTCTACGCCCAGGAGATTGACGCGGATCGCCGGATCAAGGAATACCAGGAGGAGATTCGTAAGAAGATCCTGGACATGTACGGGCTGGCGAAAGTTCCCGAAGAGATCGATGGCTACATCCAGGCCGCGGCAGCAGAGCCGGCGATGGAAGAGAGCGCGATCTTTGATGAAGTCGTGGACATCGTGGTCAAAGGCGGCTATGACTACTATATCTACGATCTCGTCCCCCTGGGCCATGCCCTCTACTACCTCTCCATGGCCTCGGTGTATGACGCCTGGATCGATAAAATTACCCACCTCCGGGGGGATATGGCCGAGTACGATAAGGTAGCGGCCATCGTGAAGAGGGAAAAGGAAACGGAAGAGGACAAGATCCTCACCGAGTTGCTGTGGATCAAAGACCGGATCAACAAATCATCGAGCATCCTCACGGACAAACAGAAGACGGCCTTCTTCTTTGTCATCGTACCAGAGGAGATGATCATCAAAGACACCCAGAAGGCCGCAGGGCTCTTTGCCAAATTTGATGTCCCCTTGAGCGGGTACATCATCAACCGGGTCCTTCCCCCGGAGCTAAAAAATCAGGACATCCCCGAGTATCTGCGCCACCGGATCACCATGCAGGATAAATACCTGAAGTTGATCGATGAGACTTTCAAGAACGAGATTCTGGCTTCGGTTCCCGAGATGGAACGGGATGTAACCGGTCTGGAGATGATCGAGAAGATGGCCAATGCCATGTTCGGCAACGGAGGAAAACCATGAGCGGAATTACCATGAACATGACCAATTATATGAAAGCACACCCCAAGCTCAAATACGTCTTTTTCGGCGGCAAAGGAGGGGTGGGCAAGACCATCATGGCCGGGGCTGCGGCTCTATGGTTCGCGCAACAAGGGAAGAAAACCCTTCTGGCTTCCACCAACCCGGTCCATAGCCTGAGCAACCTGCTGAATCAGGATGTCTTCGGCAAACCGGTGTTGATCTGTGACGAGAAACAATGCTTTGCCTTCGAAATCGACACCAAGGAGTCCATCGAGCGGTCCAAACAGCAGATCCGGGAAAAGATCGCCTGGTTCCTCAAATTTGCCGACATTACCATCAAGGCCGAGGAATTCGTCGAGTCGGCCACCATGAACCCGGCTTTTGAAGAGTCGGCCATGTTTGAGAACATGATCGACCTGATGTTCAAGGATGAATATGAGATCTATGTCTTTGATACGGCCCCCACGGCCAATGCTCGTAGACTTTTGGGTATGTCCAAGGTTTACTCCCTCTGGGTGGAAAAAATGCTGAAGAGCCGGGACGAGGCTAAAGTCATGCGCAAGGCTCTTTCTTACACCAAGAAAGAAGAAAAAGATCCTTTGATGGACTACCTGTTGCAATTCAAGGACCGGATGGCTAACGCCAAAGTGCTCCTGACCGACCCGCAGATCACTTCCTTCTTTTTCGTTACTCTGCCGGAAAGCCTGCCCATCGCCGTCATTACCCGGTTCATCCAGTGGTTCCATGATTTCGGAATCCCCGTGGGGGGGGTGATCGTCAATGGGCTGATCCAGAAAGAGACGGTCAAACCCGAATCACCGGAATTCGTGCGCAACCGGGTGAAGATGCAGGATGGACATATGGAGGAAATCTGGCAGACCTTTGGCGATGGGGTGCGCTCCGTCGTTCCTCTTTTTGATACGGAAATCCAAGGACCGGTCATGCTGCGCAAACTGGCCGACCGCCTTTTTAGTTAAGGAACATTAATCATAAATTCCCCCCCACCCTTACCCTCCCCCTCGAGGGGGGAGGGCTGGGTGGGGGTGATTCTTAAGTGGGGCTTCGGCCCCACTTTTTTCCCATTTGACCCACCATCGAATTTTTGCTAATCTTCATTTTTAATCGCAGATTATCCCCCTCACACCCCATCCCTCTTCCCACTGGAGAGAGGGGACGGGTGAGGGGAGACCTCGAGGAGGTATATCCATGACGTCAGAGGTAAAATATCCTGAAGTCCCGGTTGAAAAATTGAGATGGCGTTGCCCGCCGGAGTCACTGCCGTTTGAGGATACGAGCGAAATCCCGGCCTGCACGGAAATTATCGGCCAGGAGAGGGCCTTGAAAGCCATCCGCCTGGGGTTGGAGATGGACAGCCTGGGTTACAACATCTTTATAGTAGGGTTGGTAGGGACCGGTCGCAATACGACGATCAAGTGCCTGCTGGAGGAGATCGACAAGGCCGGAAAAATCCCCGACGACCTCTGCTACGTGAACAATTTCAGAGACCCGGATCAACCCCGATGCATCTGCCTGCCTGCAGGTCGGGGGAAGGCCTTCAAGAAAGACATGGATGACCTCATCGAATCCTTGAAGAAAAACATTCCTCTGGTCTTCGAGAGCGAAGAGTACCAGAAGCAGAGGAGAGAACTCGTCGAAAAACACCGGGAGAGGGGAAAAGGGATCGTCAAGGAATTTGAGAGCCGGGCCAAAAAAGAAGGGTTTGCCATCGTGCAGGTGCAAGTGGGCCCATTCACCCGCCCGGATGTTGTGCCGATGGTGGCCGGCAATGCCATGCCCCTTGATCAACTGGAAAATCTGGTGGACCAGGGACAGTTCTCCAAGGAAAACTTTGAAAATCTCAAAGTCAAATACAGTCAATTAAACGCGGAAATGGAGCAGGTTTTCAAAGAGACTCGGAAAGTGGAGAAAATAATCCAGGAAGAACTGGCGGCATTGGATAAATCCGCCATCTCGCATTTGGTGGAAGGAGCAATCGGGGACATCCGGGAGAAAAACAAACAACCCAAGATCCATGCTTACCTGGATGAGGTGAAGAATAGCATTCTGGAAAATCCCGGCCGATTCCAGCCTAAACCTGAGGCGCCGCAACTTCCCATCCCAGGGCTGGCCTTCCCCACCCCGGTGGACACATTCAGCGAATTTCAGGTGAATATTTTGGTGGATAACTCTGAGATCAAAGGGGCTCCGGTGATCATTGAGACCTCGCCTACCTATCGCAATCTCTTTGGAACGATCGAACGCAGCTGGGGCATGGGTGGAATCGGGAAAACCGATTTTACAAAAATTAAAGGCGGGTCTTTCCTGCGGGCCAACGGGGGATACCTGGTCCTGAACGCTTTGGATGTTTTTATGGAACCGGGGGTGTGGATTGCTTTAAAGCGGACGCTGCGCAACCGCTCCATGGAAATGCAGTCCTTCGATCCCTTTTATCTTTTTGCCAGTTCCGCCCTTAAACCAGAACCGGTGGAAATTCGGGTGAAAGTGGTCATGATTGGGGATGCCTATCTCTATGGGATGCTTTATGCCGTAGACGAGGATTTTAAGAAGATTTTCAAAATCAAGGCCGACTTTGACACGGTGATGGAACGGAAGGAAGAGACCCAAATGCAGTATGCCTCTTTCATTCGCAAAATCTGCCATGATGAAAATCTCCTCCCCTTCGACCGCAGCGGGGTGGCTGCAGTGATCGAGCACGGTGTGCGCCTGGCAGGGCGCCAGAAAAAGCTTTCCACAGAATTTCATCGAATCACCGACATTTTACGGGAGGCGAGTTACTGGGCGAAGAAAGATAAGAGCGAGGTCATCGCCGCGAAGCACGTGGACCAAGCCGTCACCGAAAAGATCTACCGCAAGAAAATGATCGAGGAAAAAATTCAGGAGATGATCGAGGATGGGATCATCATGATCGATTCCGATGGAGCCACAGTGGGCCAGGTAAACGGATTGTCGGTGTACGACATGGGCGAGTATGCTTTCGGCAAACCATCCCGCATTACCGCTAAAACCTCCATAGGCAAGGCAGGGATTATTAACATTGAGCGTGAGGCCGACCTTTCCGGGAGGACGCACAACAAGGGGGTGCTTATCCTGGGGGGGTATCTGCGGGGGAAATATGCCCAGGACAAGCCTTTGACCCTTACCGCCAGCTTGGCCTTCGAACAATCTTACGGCGGGATCGACGGCGACAGCGCATCTTCAACGGAAGTCTATGCCATC
>JAOUFX010000318.1 GCA_029857975.1 Deltaproteobacteria bacterium
GGGAACGGTGGTAATGCCTGGCAAGACCCCTGACGGCTCCGAGGTAGGCGGTTTGCGTCTTTGCCGAGTACCCATGCAGCTGCATGTCCTCGATCATTCGTTGTCTGATTGCACTCATGGCATTCTCCTTTCAGTGTGGGTTTGTGTGTCCCAAGGTAACGGACACTGAAAAGAGTATGAAGCAGGTACTGAATTTTAAGAACAAAAAAGCAGTGCCTCAGCACTGCTTCATATAGCTACCGCGAGAGCGGTTTAGTTCAACAAGACATTATTATGTCTATTCCGGAATATTTTCGCTATCAGGATGTCTACCGAGTTGGCATATTCCACCATGAGCAGCAAGGAACTCGGGCAAGACAAAAACCGTATCAATTTGTATCAATTTTAAAAATGAAAAAACCCTGATCCAGGATATGAACCAGGGCTAATTTGTGATTGAGAATCTGCGCCCTGGGAATAGTCCAAGGCTATAGTTTTTTAAGCTAAGTTATTGAAATTATTGGTGGAGGCGGCGGGAGTCGAACCCGCGTCCGAAAACCTTCAGCAAGGAGCATCTACGTGCTTAGCCGTTGAATTAAATCTCGTCCCCTCCGACTCCCGCGGCAGGATTCGGGAGGGACCAGCTTAAAAATTTTCGCATCCCGCTTATAAGCTTCGGCGGTAAGCTATCCTGATTTGTCGACGCTCCTTTTGGCCCTTCAGGAAAGAACCGCAGGAACGGTCACTGTCAATTAAGCAGTGGCGTAAGCGTAGTTTGTGTTTGCGCTTATCTTTAGCCCGACTTTTTTAACGAGCCCAGTCGGAACCTCGGCACGCAGCCCTCACCTCAATGATCCCCGTCGAAACCGTGACGCCCCCCAAAAGCCTATTTCTTTTTTGGACTCAGATTCAACCTGTTAAATGTTTACTATCTAATAGGTTGAACGCAGATTTTAAGGATTAAAAAAATCTAAAACGGGAAAGCGCCTTTTATCTGCGTTAATCCTTGAAAATCTTTGTCCGGCCTAATTGAGTCTCGCCGTAGGCAGAGGGTTGAGTTGCTGATATGTCAAAGAACAAGAGAGATTTTAAGGGTCCGGCTTTATCTTTTTTCATCTCCTATCTTTAAGGGCTTTTTCCATTTCTCTGTCAGCCGAACGCCTTTTTAAGTCTTCCCTCTTATCATAGAGGGTTTTCCCCTTGGCCAAGCCGATGGCTAATTTTATTTTACCACTCTTCAGGTAAATTTTCAAAGGAATTAGGGTGTAGCCCCGTTCGTTGGTTTTCCCCGAGAGGCGGCGGATTTCCTGCTTATGCAACAACAACTTGCGCACCCGTTCCGGTTCATGGTTGAACTGATGCCCGTAGGGATATGGACTGATGTGCGTATTGTGCAGGAAGGCTTCTTCATCTTCAATGAGCACATAGCTGTCTTTCAAATTTCCCTTGCCCAGGCGCAGGGATTTGACCTCCGTTCCCTGGAGGGCGATCCCGGCTTCGTAGGTTTCTTCGATAACATAGTCATGCCGTGCCTTTTTGTTCAGGCAAAGGGTCTTCTCACTCATACTATTTTATACCACTTTATGGGGTATTCGGCAATGTGAATGGAAAATCTAAAAGAGAATGGGGCGCGAGAAAAAAGGGAAAAAAAGGGAAAAAGCTTGACAAAAGTGTACCTGGAAAGTAAACTGAATCCAAGTGAAACCTTTGGGATTCAAGGGGTTATTATAGGGACGGGGAAAACCCGTTCAAATTTTTTCCAGCCTGGTAAAACGGTGATCTCCAGAACCTATATAATAAAGAATAAGTTTGGCCTACACGCCCGCCCCTCCGCCTCTTTTGTTCAAACCGCCAGCCGATACCGCTCGGAGATCAAAGTGGAAAAAGACGGCCAGGTAGCCGACGGTAAAAGTATCATGGATTTAATGATGCTGGCCGCTGCCCCGGGGACCAATATCACGATAAATGCCCAAGGAGAGGATGCCCTGGAGGCTCTGGAAGCTTTAGGAACCTTGATCGAAGGGTGCTTCGGAGAAGAGTAACTTGAAACGAGAGACGAAAAAAACCCAGTTTATCAAAGGGATTGGAGTGACCCCGGGGATCATCATCGGGAAAGCCTACCTTTTGGATCGGGGAAAAATTGAAGCTCCGGCAAGGGTGATTCCGGAATTCCAGATTCCCCAGGAAGTGGAGCGGTTCCAGGATGCGGTCGAAGAGGCGAAGAAGCAACTGCGCCTGGCCAAGGAAAAACTTCTTCGAGAAGAGGCTGCTGGCCCCACCTACATTTTAGATGTCCACCTTCTTCTCTTAGAGGACAAAAATCTTATCGAGAACACGGTAGAAACGATCAAGCAGAGCTGGATCAATTCGGAATGGGCGCTGAAGATTAACCTGGAACGGTTGCGGAAAATTTTTAACAACATCGATGACGAATATTTAAAGAGCCGGAAGACGGACATTGACTACATTGGCGAACGCATCCTCCGCAGTCTGATGGGCAAAGATAAGGAGGCGATTCCCACAATCAAGGAAGAAGTAATCATTGTATCCCACGATCTTTCTCCGGCAGACACGGCCCAGATGGCCAAGGACAAAGTCACGGCTTTCGTCACGAATATGGGCGGGAGGACCTCCCACACGGCCATTATGGCTCGCTCTTTGGAAATTCCCGCAGTTGTGGGCGCAGAGACGGCCACGCATTACATCAATACCGGTGATACCTTAATCGTAGACGGGATTACCGGGGTCGTGGTGGTGAACCCCAGCCCGGAAATCATGCATGAATACCTTGAGCGGCAAAGAGTCCGCCAGAAGATGGAGCGGGAACTTTTCCAATATCGCGACCTCCCGGCGGAAACCCTTGATGGGTATCGGGTCAAGGTCCTGGCCAACATTGAACTGGTGGATGAGATTCCGTCGGTTCTGCAACATGGCGCCGAGGGGATCGGCCTATACCGCACCGAATATTTATACCTGAACCGCAAGGATTTGCCCTCGGAGGAAGATCATTTTCAGGCCTATAAACACGTCGTCGAAGGAATTTACCCCCATGCGGCCGTCATTCGCACCCTGGACATCGGCGGGGACAAATTTTTGTCCCACATGGATCTCGCCGAGGAGATGAATCCGGCCATGGGCCTGCGGGCGATTCGCTTTAGCTTGAAAGAAGTGGATATCTTCAAAGTTCAGCTCCGGGCCATTCTCCGGGCCAGCGTCTTCGGTAAGGTAAAGCTTTTATTTCCTATGATCTCAGGCGCTACCGAGATTCGAGAGGTAAAGAAAATTTTGAATGAAGTCCGCTTGGACCTCTCGGCCGAAGGAATCCCCTTCGACCCCAAGATAGAAATCGGAATTATGATTGAAGTCCCATCGGCCGTTACCATCGCCGATATATTGGCTAAGGAGGTAGATTTTTTCAGCATAGGGACCAACGACCTGATCCAGTATTCCTTGGCCATTGATCGGGTCAATGAGTCGGTTACCCATCTCTACGAACCCTTGCACCCGGCGATTTTGCGGTTGGTCAAAGAAGTGGTGCAAGCGGCCCACCATGCCGGAATCCGCGTGGCCATGTGCGGCGAGATGGCCGGAGAACCGCTCTACGTCCCCATTCTCCTGGGGTTGGAACTGGATGAACTGTCCATGAACGTTCTCTCCATCTTCCGGGTGAAAAAGATTCTTCGTTCTTACACCTACCGGGAATGCAAAAGTCTGGTCAGCAGTTCTCTTCATCTTTCCACCCCCGAGGAAATTGAAGATTTAGTGCGGGCTAATTTAAGAGAAAAATTCCCGGAGGAGTTTGGAGAAAATTATAATTACAGATTGGCACTCAATGAATATAAGGAGGGAGAGTAACAGAATATGGGAATGACGGACTTTCTTTTCACTTCCGAATCGGTCACCGAAGGGCATCCGGATAAAGTAGCCGATCAAATTTCGGATGCCGTTTTAGACGCCATCATCGCCGAGGACCCAAGGGGCAGGGTAGCCTGTGAAACTTTGGTTACGACAGGATTAGCCATGATCGCCGGCGAGATTACCACTTCCTGCTACGTGGATATGCCCGACATTGTCCGGGAGACCATCAAAGGAATTGGCTACAACGACTCGTCCATGGGGTTTGACTGGGAGACTTGCGCGGTGATCACTTCCATCGACCGGCAATCCCCAGACATAGCCCTGGGGGTGGATGAGCGGTCGGACCATGAACAGGGCGCCGGAGATCAAGGCCTGATGATCGGGTATGCCTGTAGCGAGACTCCGGAGATGATGCCCCTGCCCATCCTTCTCGCCCACCGCCTGACCGCCCGCTTGGCGGAGGTGCGCAAAAATAATATTCTGGATTTTCTCCGGCCAGATGGAAAATCCCAGGTGACCATTCAATACGTCAACGGGAAAGCTATGCGCGCGGATGCAGTGGTTCTGGCTGCCCAGCACACACCCGAAGTGGAAACCTCTACCCTGCGGGAAGGTTTGATCGAAGAGGTCATTAAAAAAGTCATTCCCGGTGAATACCTGGACAAAAACACAAAATATTTTATCAATTCCACCGGGCGATTCGTAATCGGTGGGCCGAAATGTGATTGCGGAATGACGGGAAGAAAGATCATCGTAGATACCTATGGCGGATGGGGCAGTCACGGCGGGGGAGCCTTTTCCGGCAAAGATCCCTCCAAGGTGGACCGTAGCGGCTCCTATATGGCCCGGTATGTAGCCAAGAACATTGTCGCCGCCGGTTTGGCCGAAAAAGTTGAGGTGCAAATCGCTTACGCCATTGGTGTGGCTGAGCCTGTTTCAGTGATGATCAACACGAATGGAACCTGGAAGATTTCGCCGGACGACATTGCCAAGATTGTCCGGAAGCATTTTGACCTTCGGCCAGCTCCGATTATTCGTTACCTCAACTTATTACGACCCATCTACAAAAAAACCGCCTGCTGCGGCCATTTCGGCCGCAACGACCCCGACTTCACCTGGGAACGGACCGACATGGCGGGGACGCTGCGC
>JAOUFX010000319.1 GCA_029857975.1 Deltaproteobacteria bacterium
TAGACAGGACACTCGGCCATGCAAGTGCCGCACTTGACGCACTGCTTGGCTTCCTCAGCAACTTCTGATAATATTTTCATAATCCGAAACGTGTTAAGTGCCGATGGTTGCGCGGCAAGTTTTAGAGATGGAATCTTTTGGGTTTTTACCCATGATGGCTTATGCCTTACTCTCTCGCGCCTCGCGCTTTATGGTTTGGAAATATTTTTCCTGGATTCAGAATGTTATTGGGGTCAAAAGCCTTCTTAATCCGCTTCATAACTTCTACGCCCATATCGCCCAGTTCCATGGCGATGTAGGGGGCTTTGGTAACGCCGATGCCGTGCTCCCCGGAAAGGGTTCCGCCCAAATCCAGAGCGGCTTCAAATATTTCTTCCACGGCGGCATGAGCTCGTTCTTCCTCGCCGGGCCGGCGTTTATCGATCATTACGTTCACGTGGATGTTCCCGTCGCCGGCATGGCCGAAATTGACGATAATCAAGTTATTCTTCTTGGCGATGGCTTCCACCCGGCGGAGGATCTCGGCCACTTGCGAGCGGGGAACGGTAATGTCTTCGTTGATTTTGTTCGGATTTAGTTTGACGACCGCCGGCGAAACCGACCGCCGGGCTTTCCAGAGGTCCTCTGCTTCCTTATCATCTTTGGCAGCTTTGGCCTCAAGGGCCCGGTTGGCCAGGCAGATCTTCTGAATTTCCAGGATCTCCCGGGCAATGACGTCCGGTTCTCCGTCCACTTCGATGATCAGAAGAGCTCCGGCTTCCACGGGGAGGCCCATGTGCAAATAATCTTCCACGCAGCGGATCGTGGCGTTGTCCATAAATTCCAACGTAGTCGGAATGATGCGGGAGCTGATGATCTGGGAGACGGTGGTAGCTGCGGCTTCGATGGTGGGGAAAATAGCCAGCAGAGTACGCTTGGCTTTGGGCAAGGGAATCAGGCGGAGGATAATTTTAGTGATGATGCCCAGGGTTCCTTCCGAACCTACCAGGAGTTTGGTCATATCATAGCCCACCACGCTTTTAACCGTCTGGACACCCGTGGAAATGATCTCTCCCGTGGGCAGAACGACTTCCAGGCCTAACACGTAGTCCTTGGTAACCCCGTATTTCACCGCGCGGGGCCCCCCGGCGCATTCGGCCACGTTCCCCCCCAAAGTGGAAGTTTTTAGACTGGCCGGGTCTGGAGGGTAGAAAAGGCCGACCTTTTCTACCTCTTGCTGCAGATCAGCGGTAATCACCCCCGGCTCGACGATAGCCAATAGGTTGTCCCGATCAATTTGCAGGATTTGATTCATCTTGGTCAGAACCAGGACAACTCCGCCTTCCACCGGGAGGGTCCCGCCGGTAAATCCCGTGCCCGCACCCCTGGGAATAACTGGAAACTTAGCCTCGTTGGCCAGCTTAAGAATCGCGGCAATTTGCTCACGAGTGCGGGGATATACGACCAAGTCCGGAAGGTATCTGATGTTGGTTGCGTCATAGGAATAACAGATCCTCGTCTCCTTATCTTCGAAGACATTTTCCTTACCGGCGATATTCCGAATTTGCTTGACGATGGTTCGGTCAATCATGTTTTTTTATTTACCCTTAATTTTCTGTTTGGGCAATGATGAAAGTCATCTTTGAATTTAGAGGAATTGGGGAATTGAAAGATTCGAGAATTGTGGGGGGGGGAAAATGAAGGGTTGTAAATAGCCCAAAATTGCTAAATCCTCAATTCATCATTCCTAAATTTCTTAATATTAATATAAACGAAATAAATCATTTTACCCCCCACCCCTCCCTCCCCCTCAAGGGGGGAGGGTTAGGGTGGGGGTAATGTAACTTTATTTAAGACGTTTGTATTAAATACACCCTTTATCTGCACTGCTCACTTGGTCAGCGTAAGTCTTTAGATAACCCCGTTGAACTTTCAGGGGTGGAGGGAACCAGGTTTTTTTTCGCTTTTCGATCTCCTCGGGAGGAAGGAGCAAGTCCAGCTTGCGATGGGGAATATCGATACTGATCAAGTCTCCATCCCGTACCAGAGAAATAGGACCTCCCTCTTGAGCCTCAGGGACGATGTGGCCGATGCAGGGTCCCCGGGTAGAACCGGAGAAACGACCATCCGTTACCAAAGAGACCGACTCCGCCAATCCCATGCCCACTAAGGCAGCGGTCACGCTGAGCATCTCCGGCATGCCCGGCCCTCCCTTAGGCCCTTCATACCGGATGACGATGATTTCCCCGGGTTTGATCTGATTGGCAAACACTGCTTCCCGTGCGGAGTCCTCCGTGTCAAAAACTCGGGCCGGGCCGGTGTGAACCATTATCTTTTCAGACACTGCCGATTGCTTTACCACAGCCCCCCCGGGAGCGAGAGACCCCCGCAGAATGGCGATTCCTCCTTCGCGGCGAAGGGGTTTTTGCCGGGAAAGGACGACCTCCGGATTGCGGTTTTTTACGCCGGCAAGATTTTCCCGCAGGGTCTTGCCGGTGACGGTAAGAACGTCCAGATCCAGAAGGTCCAGGAGTTCGCTCAGCACGGCCGGCACTCCTCCTGCATCTTCCAGTCCCAGCATGGGAAATTTTCCGCTGGGCTTGATATTGCAAATAAAAGGGGTGCGGCGGCTGATTTCGTCAAAAGTTTCCAGGGAAAGGGGGATATCCAATTCATTGGCCAGAGCCAGGAGATGGAGTACGATGTTGGTGGACCCGCCGAAGGCCATACTGGTTGTGATGGCATTCTTCAAAGCCGATATCGTGAGGATCTGGGAGGGTTTCAAATCCTTTTCCCAGAGGCGAAGGATTTGTTCTCCACTTTCCCGGGCAATTCGTAACTTCTTGGCTTCTACGGCGTGAGCCGTTCCACATCCCGGCAGGGAAAGGCCCATGACCTCGGTCAGGCAGCTTGTGGAGTTGGCCGTACCCATCATGGAGCAGGACCCGGGCCCCGGACAAAGGCTGAGTTCAATTTCCTGGAAATCTTCAGCGGTGATCTCCCCCCTGAGCATTCTTCCGTGCGCCTCCCGTGCAGCGGGAAGGACCAGTTGCTCTCCCCGGAAACGGCCGGGCATCATAGGCCCGCCGGTGATCATGATTGCCGGGATGTTCAGGCGAGCAATGGCCATCCAGCTCGCCGGGACGATTTTATCGCAGGAAGCCAGCACCACGATGGCATCGAAGCGGTTGGCATCCACAGCGAGTTCCATGGAGTCGGCGATGAGGTTCCGGCTGGGAAGGATGCGCCTCATTCCCAGATGGCCCTGAGCGATCCCGTCGCAGAGGGCAATGGTGTTCACTTCGAAAGGGACTCCTCCTGCCGTGCGAATGCCTATTTTGGCTGCTTCAGCAAGTCCTCTCAAATGGACATGCCCGGGATTGATCTCGCTCCAGGTGTTGATCACGCCGATAAAAGGCTTGGCCAAATCGCTGTCGGTAAGACCCAGGGAGCGCAGCAGGGCGCGATTGGCGGCCCGGGCATCCCCCCGGATGACTAAATCACTCCTTTTTTCCATTTTTACATCCTGTTATTTCGTAAATGTATTATTGGAGCTTCTTGCAAAACTCTCGGAAGCAAGAATAAATCGTCATTCCGGGCAAGCAAAGCGCGACCCGGAATCCAGGATTTTCAAGCACTTCTGTCCGCCTAAGGCGGACGGCTTTCACCGGAATGACGGAGTAAGTGACTTTTGCAAGAGGCTCATTGTTTTAGGCATTAAACCGCTAAACTCTTTTTTTTGCGCAATTTTTGGGAAACAATCACCAGGGCGAGAAGGATTAAGCCAAGTATATCGGTGTAAATTCCCGGGTTTATTAAAGCGATCGATCCTGCAAGGAGCATAATCCGTTCCATGATATTGGTTTCCCGCAAGAACCAGCCGATCATCCCTCCAGCCAGCATGACCACACCCACAACGGCGGTAATCACAGATTCCAAAACCAGCGTAGGCGATCCGATGAAGAGGAGAGAAGGGGAATAGGCAAACATGAAAGGAATGATAAATCCCGGAGCTCCGATGCGTACCGCCGTAAATCCGGTTTTCCACATGTTCGACCCTGCCAATCCGGCCCCGGCATAAACCGCCAGGGCGACCGGGGGGGTGATGCACGAGATGATGGCGTAGTAGAAGGCGAACATGTGGGCGGCAATCGTGGGGATCCCGAGTTTCATGAGGGCTGGGACAAGCAGGGAAGCCATGACGATATAAGCCGCCGTCGTGGGCAATCCCATCCCCAGGATAATTCCCGCCACCATGGTGAAGAGGAGGGCCGGAGCAAGCGAATCCCCGGCTAAGAAAAGGACGAAACTGGTAAACTTCAGTCCCAGGCCGGTCAGGTTAATAACGCCGATTACAATACCCGCGCAGGCACAGGCTACGGCCACACTAAGGGTTCCTTTGGCACCTTCTTCCAGGGAACGGAGAATCTTCATAATTCCCATACGCGATGCTCGCCTTAAATTAGCCAAAATAACGACCGCAAGAATGGAAAAAATGCAGGCATACATAGGGGTATATCCGGCAAACATCATGTAGACAATAACTGCTACGGGAATGAGGAGATGACCTTCCCCGAGCAGAACTGCGGCCAGGCGGGGGGCATCCTCGGCCATCCCTTTCAGGTTAGTCCGAATGGCTTCAAAATGGATAGCCATGAATAAAGAAACGTAATAAAGGAGAGCAGGAATGAGGGCGTGCTTGCAAACTGTCAGGTAAGGAATATCGGTGAATTCAGCCATGACGAAGGCGGCTGCGCCCATTACCGGCGGCATAATCTGTCCGCCCGTCGAAGCCGTGGCTTCCACGGCTCCGGCAAAATGAGGCTGGAATCCGGTCCGCTTCATCATGGGTATGGTAAATTGCCCGGTAACCATCACGTTGGCCACGGCGCTTCCGGAGATGGTCCCGAAGAGACTGCTGGAAACGACGGCGATTTTTCCCGGACCGCCTCGCGTCTTACCGGTGGTCGCCATGGCCAGGTCCATGAAGAACTTCCCTC
>JAOUFX010000320.1 GCA_029857975.1 Deltaproteobacteria bacterium
GGGATCAATTCATTTTCGATGCCAATACTCCGGAAACCCGGTGGGTATGGATTATGCCTCCGTACGCCCATGGCGTGCTGATCGAGGTGATGGACGAATATAAGCCGATTGACGGTTAGCCCAAGACAAGTTACGGGAATTCCGGGGACGCCATACTGATTTTTAATTGATAACGGCGAGCCCTATAAGAAAAAAACTAATATGGTGTCCCCATATATTAAGAGAAAGGTCCATGTTTGTTAGACATATTTATCGACGCTGATGGCTGTCCGGTGAAGCAGGAAGTCTATCGTGTGGCCAAGCGCTATGGGCTCAAGGTCACCTTGGTTTCGAACTCGCGGATGGGGACCCCGCAGGAGGACTGGCTCGAAGTAGTTATTGTGGATGGGCAGTTCAACGCGGCCGATGATTGGATTGTCGAGCATGTGAGCGAGAATGATATCGTGATCACTGGGGATATCCCCCTGGCTTCTCGGTGCTTGGAAAAGGATGCCCAGGTGCTCGGTCCGGCGGGTCGCATTTTCACCAAGGAAAGCATCGGCGATGCCCTCGCGAGCCGGGAGCTTCTGTCTCACCTCCGCGATCTCGGAACCATAACGGGGGGGCCAGCTCCCTTCGAGAAACGAGATCGCTCCCGTTTCCTCCAGCGTCTCGACGAGACGATCCAGGTTCTCCGTAGAAGGAAATAGTTTATCGTCGTAGGGTTCGGGGCTCAACAACTTCCACTCCCTGCCTTTCCCTCGAAGCCCTTGACAAACATACAGTGGTGCTGTATATTTTATATAAATAATGACTGCCTTGCATATTCCTTTTAAAAATTTAATAGGACGAAGATTTGCGCAGATAACCTCAGAACCAAAAAAGACGCTATGCGCATAGCGCTAAGCGATTTTCTGTGAACATCCGTGTCCAAAAAGGAAATTCCTATACAATTCATTACGAAAAGGGGCTAAAAGATGGCCAAGGGGCATTATACAATTGGTGAGTTTGCCCGGTCGCTGGGGGTGAGCCCCAGGACGGTTGATTTCTATACCCGGCAGGGTCTCCTGCATCCCGAACAGCCGGGTCGAAATCATGGATACCGTCATTATACGGAAAAGGACCTCAATCGTATGGCTCTGATCAAACAGCTCCAGGCGCGGAAATTTTCGTTGCAGGAAATCCGCCAGATTTTAAATTCCCCCCATGGGCAGAAAGCAACATCGGCGGTGGAAACTTTGGAACAGGTGATGATCGATCTGGATCGTCTTCAAAACCTTATCCAGAAAACCCGTTCCTCGACTGCTACTGCGGATCAACCAGCGATGCGCGTTGTCGCTGCCGAAGCCTTGCAAAAGGCTACAGGCCTTTGTTCTCTGTTGGTGACTTTTTTACAAGATATGCCACTTTTATAGTGATTAGATAGAGGAGGAAAAAACATGTCCAGCAACACTTTTAAAACTTTTATTTTGCTCGCCGGACTGAGCGCTCTCTTATTGCTTATTGGCCAGGCTCTGGGCGGCCGCTCCGGCCTTTACTTCGCCTTGTTCATGGCTTTCGTTATGAACATGGTGGGCTACTGGTTCAGCGACAAGATCGCCCTGGCTATGAGCGGGGCCAAGGAAGTTTCCATTGGCGAGGCTCCCGAACTCCACCAGATGGTGGAAAAACTGTCCGTCCAGGCCAGCCTTCCCAAGCCCAGAGTGTATATCATTCCCCAGGAGACTCCCAATGCCTTTGCCACCGGCCGCAATCCGGAGCATGCCGCCGTCGCCGTAACCGAAGGTATTCTGCGCATCCTCAAGCCTGCTGAATTAGAAGGCGTCCTGGCCCACGAGTTGGCCCATATCAAAAACCGGGATATCCTCATCAGCTCCGTGGCCGCGGTTATCGCCGGAGCCATCAGCTATATGGCGACGATGGCTCAATGGGGAGCGTTCCTGGGTATGGGTAGGAGTGACGATGAACGAGGTGGCGGGGGCAATATCATCGCGGTCCTGGCGATGGCCATCATAGCGCCCATTGCCGCAATGCTCATCCAGATGGCCATCTCCCGCAGCCGGGAATATCAGGCCGATTCCACCGGAGCCAAGATCATCGGCGCCGGCCGCCCCCTGGCCAACGCCCTGATCAAACTGGAAAATTACAATAAACAATTGCCCATGCAGGTAAACCCGGCCCAGGCTCAGATGTATATCGTCAATCCCCTTGCCGGAGGAGGATTCAGCCGACTGTTCAGTACCCACCCGCCTATCGAGGAAAGGGTGGCTCGCCTGATGGCCATGGGGCCCATTAATCCTTATTAAGGATCTTAAAAAGATAGAGTCTCTAACAGCATCAAAGCCGGCTGGTAAATTGAGCCGGCTTTTTTCTTTCTCGCCGCTCATCGGCGACTTTTTTCCAGGGCCCCCTCCAGGTCGCTGATAATCTCCGCGGCCTCTTCAATGCCTACGGATAGGCGGACCAGTTGGTCGCTGATTCCCACCTGCGCTCTCTCTTCCGGGCGTAAGGCCCGGTGGGAAGACATGGGCGGGTAAAGGACTAAACTGTAAACATCGCCGAGCGTGGTCGCCGGGATGATGAGTTCCAGGGCTTCCATGAACCGAAAGATCTTCTCTTTGGTGGCGTCTTTGATCTCAAAGGAAATCATCCCCCCGAAAAATCCAGGTGGGAAGATTTTTTTAGCCTGTTCGTGCTGGGGATGGCTCAGCAGGCCGGGGTAATTCACCCGCGCGATACGTGGATGACCCTCCAGCCATCTGGCCACCTCCAGGGCATTCTGACAGTGCTGGCGCATGCGCAAAGGAAGGGTCTTTAATCCCCGCAGGGTCAGCCAGGCTTCGAAGGCGCCCAGATTGCCCCCGGTCATTTTGATGATCTCATGTAGGACCGCCCGATTCTCCTTCGAGGTAATGATTGCTCCGCCGAGAACATCTCCGTGTCCCCCTATGTACTTGGTGGTGGAATGAACGGAAAAGTCCGCCCCATGCTTCAGGGGCTGGAACAGGACGGGGGTGGCAAAGGTATTATCCACGACAACTTTGGCTTTCGCCCGGTGAGCCATGTGGCATATGGTGGGAATATCCGCAACTTTCATGAGGGGATTGGAGATGGTTTCCAGAATGAGCGCGGCTGGCTGGGTTTCCGATAGAGTCTTGCTAAGTTCCTCCAGGTTGGTCACATCGACGAATTTTACCCGAACCCCCATGTCCGGAAGGAGGCGGGCGCCCAGGGAATAGGTGGCCCCGTAAATGTCATAGGCAGCCACGAGGGAGGTACCGTTCTTGACCCCGGCGGCCAGAAGGCTGGCGTGGATCGCCGCCATCCCCGAGCCGAAGCTCAAAGCCGCTTCTCCCCCTTCGACGGCAACCAGAGCACTTTCCAGAGCCGAATGGGTCGGACTTCCGTAGCGGGCGTAAACGAACCCTTCCCGTTCATTACCGAAGATTCGGTCGAGGTCTTCCATGCTGGCGTACACGTAACCGACCGTGCTGTAAATGGGTGTAGAGACCGGCTGGAAATCCGGTTGGGATCCACGCTCCCCGGCATGTACCGCTCGCGTAAAAATGGACTTCCCTTCGCTCATCGTCTTTCTCCTTTTAATTTATACGGACGCGGATTTCCGCAGATAAACGCAGATAGAAATATTTTAAAATATTGATTTTTAAAAATAATCCTGAAAATCTGCGTGAATCTGCGTCCCAATTAAATAAATGATAGTTTTTTCCTCAGCTCGTCAGCCTGATGGACAATTCCTTCGATAATGTCCTTCATGGGCATTACTTTTTTCACCAGCCCTACTCCCTGCCCGCAGGAAATGACCCCGGCATTCAGGTCTCCTTCCTGGAACATTCTTTTGGCTTTTTCTCCGGCAGCCACCTGGACGATCTCCGGCAACCCGGCCTGTTGTTTTTCCAGTTCGGCCACTTTCCTGGCGACTTCGTTGATCCATACCCGGTGGGAATTCTGGATGGACCGCATGACGATCATGGTGTCCAGCTCGGTGGCCTCGATCAAAGCCTGTTTTAACTTGGGATGAATGGGACATTCTTCGGCCACCAACAGGGGAGTTCCCATGATCACCCCCTGCGCCCCCAGCGCCAGCAGAGCTAAAAATCCGCGGCCATCCGCTACGCCTCCCCCGCCGATCACCGGGATTTTCAAAGCATCCACTACGCGCGGGACGAGGCAGAGAGTCGTAATATCCAGGGTACCGGTGGCACCGCCATTTTCATATCCCACCACGGTTACGACATCCGCGCCGATAGACTCGGCTTTCAGAGCATAACGAACTCCCACGCATTTATGAATCAGGGTAACGCCATGGGCCTTGAGATCTTTGGCTAACTCATCGGGGGCCTTGTGGCCGGAGGTCTCCACGATCTTGATCCCCTCCTCGAAGATAACCTCCAGGTATTCCCGATTGTCGATCGGACGCAGGGCCGGGAACAAATTTAGATTAACGGCAAAGGGTTTGGCGGTCATTCCTTTGAGCTTTTTTACTTCCTGGCGAAATTCTTCTTTGGTCTGAAAATTGGCCGAAGCCAAGACCCCGAGAGCCCCGGCATTGGAAGCGGCTGCCACCATCTCTGCCCGGGAAAGGTGCATCATGGTGCCGACAACGATGGGATACTTGATGCCGAACATGCCAGTAATCTTTGTTTGAAACATTTTCTCCTCCTTCAATTTATTATCTTTGGGACGCAGATTGGCGCAGATAAACACGGATAATGCCCAGATAGGCTAAGCGCTTAGCGCTATGGGCATAGCATTCCTATTTTTTCTGCGTTTACCCTGTTAGATAGGAAACATCTAAAAGGGTGAATCTGCGTCCCTAAAGTCCTAAAACTTCCGCGCATCTTTTCAAACAGACGCTGCAAGTCAGCCCGGCCTGGCGGTAGGTTCGGCAGGCGAACTTGTTCATGGAGTAGGCTTTATCCGGCGCAGGCACCTTGAAAGCTTGAGCCGGGCATGCCCGGATGCAAGCATC
>JAOUFX010000321.1 GCA_029857975.1 Deltaproteobacteria bacterium
AAATACCACCCCCCCAATTTCAAGGTTCCCGGTTTCGTGGCTGCGGGCATATCGGCCGGGATTAAAAAAAACGGGGAGAAAGACCTGGCTCTTATATACTCTACGGTGCCTTCCGTGGCTGCCGGGGTCTTCACTACCAACCGGGTAAAAGCAGCCCCTGTCCTCCTGTCGATGGAGCGGATCAAGTCGGGGCGCGCCCGGGCGATATTGATCAATTCCGGGTCTGCGAATGCCTGTACGGGAAAGCAGGGTCTGACTGACGGTCGACGCCTTTCCCGGTTGATTGCTTCTTCTCTGAAAACGAGTCCGGGAAATGTTCTCCTGGCCTCTACCGGCGTAATCGGGAAACCCTTACCCATGCCTTTAATCGAAGAAAATCTTCCCGGCCTCTTATCCTCCCTAACACCAGACGGCCTGGGGGATGCTGCCCGGGCCATTGTGACTACCGACACCTTCCCCAAAGCGGTGATTCTCCGCCAACAGGTGAATGGGCGGGAAATCACCCTGGCCGGGATCGCCAAGGGAGCTGGGATGATTAGCCCGCAGATGGCTACTCTTCTTTCTTTTGTTGTCACCGACGCTTCTATTTCCCTAAAAGCGTTGCGCCAATCCTTAAAAGAAGGCGTGCAGGAATCTTTCAATCGGGTGATTGTCGACGGAGATATGAGTACCAATGACACTCTCCTGATCCTGGCCAACGGGGAAGCAAGAAACCGAGAGATAATTTTCGGTACCCCCGGTTATAAAAAATTCGCCTTTTTTTTGCATGAACTGTTATTCTCTTTAGCGCAAAAAATCGCCAGCGATGGGGAGGGAGCAACAAAACGGGTCGCCATTACAGTGGAGGGAGCCCGCAGCGCATCGGAAGCCGAGCGGGTCGCCCGCGCGGTAGCCACCTCCCCCCTGGTCAAGACCGCTTTCTTCGGAGAGGATGCGAACTGGGGAAGAATCCTCTGCGCCGCGGGTTACTCGGGCGCCCCCATTGACCCGAATAAAATCGATGTCTATTTCGACAACGTGGCCATCGTCCGACACGGCCAAGGCGCGGGTCCGGCAACGGAAGAACAAGCGACCGCGGTGATGAAAAAGAAGGAATACACGGTTCGTATCAACCTTAACCGCGGGAAGAAAAAAACTTCCTTTTTTACCACGGACTTTTCTTTGGATTACGTTAAAATCAACGCTTCCTACCGAAGCTGAAATTGAATCCCCGCATCCTCGGCCCCGGCTGGTTAGAGATTTTGCTTGAAACAATAGTTTAGAATGTTATAATAAAAAATTCAAAACACACGTTTTCCCGTCGGCGCCAGGGTGTCCGCAGGTGGCGGATTGCACGCCGGAACAAGGAAAGCGGAGGACGAACCCAGGAGGAAAGTTATATGTCGACTGTCACCATGAAACAGCTGTTGGAAGCGGGGGTCCATTTTGGCCACCAGACCAAACGATGGAACCCCAAGATGAAGGATTACATCTTTGGCTCACGCAACGGGATCTATATCATTGATTTACAGAAGACGGTACGGCTCTTCAAGGAAGCTTATAAATTTGTCGTAGATAATGTAGCCGCAGGCGGCAGTATCCTCTACGTGGGTACAAAAAAACAGGCCCAGGATTCTATCGCCGAGGAAGCCCAACGGGCCAACATGTTTTTTGTAAACCAGCGCTGGCTCGGAGGCACCCTGACCAATTTTCGCACCATCAAGAAAAACGTGGAGCGCATGAAAAAACTGCAGGCCATGAAAGAGGACGGTACCTTTGATGTCCTGCCCAAGAAGGAAGTTCTGCAATTGGAAAAAGAAAAGGCCAAAATGGAAAAAACTCTGGGAGGGATTAAGGATATGAACCGGCTCCCCCAGGGAATTTTTATCGTGGATCCGCGCAAAGAGCGCATCGCCGTTCATGAGGCCAGAAAGTTAGGCATCCCCATCGTGGCGATCGTGGATACCAATTGCGATCCCGATGAAATTGACTACATCATCCCCGGAAACGACGACGCCATCCGGGCCATTCGCCTCATCTCTTCTAAAATCGCCGATGCCTGTCTGGAAGGCAAGCAACTCTTGGAAGCGAAATTGGTCGCGCCCGAAGGTGCCCCGGCGGGGGCTGAGGGAGCCACCGTAGGAAAACCGAAAGTGGCCGCCGAACCGGCCCCGGAAGAAGTTAAGGAAGAAAACCCAGAGAACGAAGACGGAGAAGAATAGGAGGAAACATTTCGTGGAAGTATCCGCCAGTATGGTTAAAGATCTGCGCGAGAAGACCGGCGCGGGAATGATGGACTGCAAAAAAGCCCTGGCCGAAGCAGGAGGTAATTTCGAGAAAGCCGTGGACTATTTGCGGCAAAAGGGCCTGGCCACTGCCGCTAAAAGAGCGGGGCGAATCGCCTCGGAGGGCCGAATCGGCTCCTACGTGCACGCGGGCGGGAAAATCGGCGTAATGGTGGAGGTCAACTGCGAAACGGACTTCGTGGCCAAAACGGAAGATTTCCAGATCTTCGCCAAGGATGTGGCCATGCACATTGCGGCCAGTAGCCCCCTTTACCTTCGCCGGGAAAACGTACCACCGGAGGCCTCAGAGCGCGAACGCGAAATCTACCGGGCTCAGGCGCGGGAAGCAGGCAAGCCTGAAAAGATCATCGAAAAAATTATCGCAGGAAAATTGGAAAAATTCTATGGCGAGGTCTGCCTTTTAGAACAGCCTTTTGTCAAGGACCCGGACCTGACGGTCCAAGAACTCCTTAACGGGTTAGTGGGTAAGTTGGGAGAAAAAGTGGAAATTCGCCGCTTCAGCCGTTTCCAGGTCGCCGAGGGGTTATCCAAAGAGTGAAAACTTCGCTCAAGCCTGTTTTTCGACGCATCCTGCTCAAGCTCAGCGGGGAGGCCTTAATGGGGGATCAGGAGTATGGAATCAGTCCCGCCGTGGTCCAGAAGATAGCCGTTGAGGTCAAGGAATTGAACCGGCTGGGGGTGCAAGTAGCCATCGTAATCGGCGGCGGGAATATCTATCGCGGCGTGGCTGCCAGTGCCGAAGGTATGGACCGGGCATCGGCCGATCACATGGGTATGCTGGCCACGGTGATCAACAGTTTGGCTTTGCAGGATGCTTTAGAAAGGGCCAGCATCTTCACCCGAGTAATGTCCGCCATCGAGATGCACCAGATCGCCGAACCTTACATCCGCCGCAGGGCAATTCGCCACCTGGAAAAAGGAAGGGTGGTGATCTTCGCCGCAGGTACGGGAAATCCCTATTTTACCACCGACACCGCCGCCGCCTTACGCGCTATGGAAGTGAAGGCTCAGGTGATCCTCAAAGCCACCAAAGTGGATGGTGTCTATGACACGGACCCCTTGGTTCATAAAAAAGCCAAAAAGTTCAAAGAACTCTCCTATATCGAAATTCTGAAGCGGAGGCTTAAGATCATGGACGCCACGGCGATCTCTTTATGCATGGACAACCACCTTCCCATTGTCGTATTCAACCTTACCCGTAAAGGAAATATTAGGCGAGTTGTCTTCGGCCAGAAAATCGGTACGGTCATCCGGGGGTAACGCATGTTTAAAAAAGAGGCTTTTATATCGGAAGTGAAGTCGAAAATGGAAAAGTCTATTGAGGCCTTGCGCAAAGACTTGAGCCGCATACGCACGGGGCGGGCCTCCCTTACCCTGCTTGACGGAGTCCGGGTCAATTATTACGGTGTTCCTACTCCACTTTCCCAGGTTGCCTCCTTGTCAGTCCCTGAAAGCCGGACGATTTCCATCCAGCCGTGGGATTCTAAAATTATCGGCGAAATTGAAAAAGCGATCCAAAAATCGGACCTGGGCCTTACGCCTCTCAGTGACGGAAAAATCGTGCGCATTAATATCCCTCCTCTCACCGAAGAACGACGCAAGGAGTTGGTCAAAGTCGTGAAGCGTATGGAAGAGGAATGTAAAGTGGCCATGCGCAATATCCGTCGGGATGGCAACGAACAGCTAAAAACAGCTAAAAAAGAAAAATCTCTCTCTGAAGACGACCAGTTTAAATATCAGGAAGAGGTCCAGAAACTCATGGACAAATCTATCGAGAAAGCCGAAGAGGTTGTCAAGGCTAAGGAAAAAGAGATCCTGGAAGTTTGAAAACCTACGCCCTTCCGCTCGCTCCCCTATTTTTTCTTTCAGGCCGGAGATCGTCGCCATGATCTGGCAATCTTCCCCTAACCCAGGAAAATTATGCATCGGTTAACCCAAGAAAAACTCCCCCGCCATCTGGCGATCATTATGGATGGAAACGGCCGCTGGGCTGAGCAACGATCATTAGACCGAGTGGCTGGCCACCGGCAGGGAGCCGAATCCGTGCGGATCATCGTCCGGGCATGCCGGGAAATCGGCATTCCCCATCTGACCCTATTTGCTTTTTCATCGGAAAACTGGAGCCGTCCTCAACCGGAGGTAGAAGCACTCATGACCCTGCTTAAAGATTACCTGGTCATGGAACTCCGGGAGATGCTGGATAACAACATTCGTCTTTTGGCCATCGGCGACCTCTCCCGCTTGCCCAAGGAAGTGGTCGCCGTTCTCAACGAAACGATGAAGCTGACGGCTGCGGCAACCGGAATGACGTTGACCTTGGCCTTGAGCTACGGCGGACGAGATGACATCATCCAGGCCATCCGCCGGATCACGGCCAATTCCCGGGACGGCAACCTGACCCCCGAGGACATCAACGAGGGGCTTTTTTCCAAGTACCTATGGACGGCCAACCTTCCTGACCCTGACTTACTCATCCGCACTAGCGGAGAGTTTCGCATCAGCAACTTTTTCCTTTGGCAGCTCGCGTACACGGAAATCTATGTGACGCCCAACCTCTGGCCGGACTTCAAAAAGGAGGATCTCATCCAGGCTTTGTTAAGTTACCAGGATCGAGAGCGTAGGTTTGGCCTGACCAGTGAACAGATCAAAATAGGGGATCGGTGATGCATCTGAAGCGCTGG
>JAOUFX010000322.1 GCA_029857975.1 Deltaproteobacteria bacterium
AGCCGAATTCAAATTAACCTCACCCAATAGGGCAGACTAAAAAAACGGGGCACGTGGAGGATCCAGACTTCCAAATACGTCTTTTTCGACAGTCTCGGAAGAAGTCATTTAAAAAACCCCACCTCTCTTTCAAGAAATGGGGTTCAAAATCTCCTTACCATACCTTCCCTCCGAGCAAGGGGATTGGAGAGCGTATTTCTTAGGGGATGATAGCAGAATGGAGGAGAATTTCAAGAGGTTCAAAAAGGGTAAGCAGCTAAGGAAACAGCCCGATCAAAAAAAAGGCAGAGCCACTTCTGACCCTGCCTTTGCTCTTTAAATATTAAGATTCTCCTCAACTACCCCATTAGGTTATCTGTCTATGGGTTCCTTCGCTGAAAGAGAATTTAAATCCGTTATACCCTGCGAGGCTCCTTTCCTCTTACCAAATTCTGACCCGTGGTTTATTTCCATATAATGCTCAAAATCTTTAAGATATGTTTTTAGCATGGAAGGTTCTTTGACCCCTATTCTTCGCAATTCCCTCAATATTTCTTGACGGGTCAGCATGATTATTATTTGCCTCCTTACTTTTTGGCTTTCTTCTTAACCCGAAAAGCCCAAGCAACCCAGAGCCAAGAAGGAGCATGGTGGAGGGTTCGGGAACAGGGCTTATATTTACGTCCGCATTTACCGTTCCCCAATTATTGCCATAGTCTGTATCATTAAAACCTAAGTACAGAATACCGCTTTGAGAAACTTGATTGGAATAATCGCTTCCTATGAAGAAGTAGCTATTATTGCCTATTCTCCCCAATAAAGCCCCTACAGGATAGCCAGCACCAGCATAACCAGGACTGATATTTTCATTTGGATTACCATCCGGGCCATATTCGGGATAATAACCTTGGGTCCCATTGCCCCATAATCCAATAGATGAGACTTCAAGCAAATCACCTGGATTCAAATACATACCCGTGTTTACTGGGCCAGTAATTGTATAAGGAGGTGTCACATGTTCGAAGTAAGTCAAAGTAACGCTATTAAAATTAGCGTCAACCGTAAAAATCGTAGCTGAAGCATTTGACAAACAAAATAAAAATAAAGAATTTGTTTCTTTTAGTGAATATACTTGGATTGAATTAATTTCTTTTTCCCCATAAAAATACAAGCATTTCATGTACCAGATGGATGAAATCAGTATAACTTCCCATTTTTACAAAGGATTAGTAAGAAAACCTTTTTATTCGGGAAGGGGAAAAATGTAAGAACTTCCGACAAGGACTCTATATTAACGGCCTAATTCATGGTCTAAACCAAAGATTTTATTCGGTTAAACAAAATCTTTTTTAGATTGTAATTATTTTTAACATTTTGCGGTATTTTAGGAGGGTTGGGTAATCAGTGAAGTTTCAACCAAAAAGGCAGGATAACGGGGGAAGATGCCGCTATCCTGCCCCACGTTTAGGGCAACCCATGATATGAAGCAGACCCCTAAAGGTTGCCCATTGCAACCGGGAGGAGTACCGGTCGCAAGAGGTGTCGGGGCCTACTGGCTTTATTGGAAAGTGAGAAAAGTAATATCGATGATCTACAGGGGGGACTTGCCCGCCTGCGATCCCAGCTTGACCGAGAACGCCAGCGGAAAAGCCGCCTGTTAGATTTATATGCGGACGGTCAACTGGATAAACCGGCACTGACCGCTAAGATGAACCAAGTTACTTTAAAACTTTCAAAATTAGATGGGCAGATACTGGAAGCTCAACAACACCTGGACATGGTAGAGGGTAAAAAACAAGAAGCGTTAACCCTTCAAGCCGATATTAAAGCCCTGCGTGCGGAAGGCGTTAGGCGTGTTGCCGGAGTGCTGGAAAAGCTGTCAAACAATGATAAAAAAGCCTTTCCGCGTGCGGTTATAGAAGGTCGCTTGCAGTTAGACCAGGACTGCAAGCCTCTCGGACATATGAACCTTTCAGCGGGTTACGAATATCTTGGTCATTTTTTAACCAGCCCAGCTTGATCAGGTCAATACGGTTCAGGTCGCTGACGCCGAGGTGATATTTTTTGTCGGCTACGGTGATATGGATGGGAGGAACATCAAGCGCCCGGTCCTCACCGAAATAGGCGGTGCGCTTCACCTGCAAGAGGCGGGCTCCCACCGCATCCACCGCTACAGGGTCCGTCCCCACGATCAACCCTTTATAGGGCCAGACATATCGCCGATCAAAAAAATGCGCCCCTCTTCCATAAAATTGAGGTTGGAGGGCGCTGAGGATATTCAAACGGGTCTTTCCTTGCACCAGGGGGTAAGTCCAGATCTTGCCCAGATCGGAGCAGGCCTCACCATGATAAGCCGACGGATCCGGTACGAACATAATGTAATTTTTCAAACAACCTCCGACACCTGCCCAGTGGTGGGTTCTCACCGGGCGCACATTGATTAAAGCCGTGGAATTGAGGAAAACGGAATTGTGTAAAACCCCGCGATCGTCAAAGGCCATGTTTTTTTCGGCGACTCCCACATCCAGCAGGCGTTTCCGGATGGCCGCTTCCAATTCTTTTGGAGTGGGCATTTTATACCAAGCATTGCTTTTAATGCCCACCACGTCCGATCTTTTAACAAGTCGATGCCAGGCCTGGAGGGTTTCGCTCTCTTCTAATAAGGCCCTGAGAGCCTCATCCAACATTTGGCCAAGAATTTCCTCGTGAACTTTTCCGCCTACCGTCAACACCTCGGCATTCCGAATCAGGACGACCTTGGCCTTTTGCTTCGCTTGGGCCGTGGCTGAAATCCCTGAAGGAAAGGCTACCGTCATGGCAACTCCGGCTGTCCCCCGAAGAAAATCCCGGCGGGTAATAACTCTTGCTTCTTTCATTTTCTCCCCTTCTTCAGCTTCGCTTCGGTGTCCTTAATCAATTCATCCGCATCCGCCAAGGCTGGAGCCCCGAAAACCGCCAGGATGAATTCCCCCTGGCGTTTGGCCATTGTCCACTTGCGGTCTTCGGTTTTTAAAAAGCCCTTTTCTGTCGCTTCCGGCATGTAAGCTTTCTTAAAGCTATGCAAGGCATCTTCAGCCTTTTTATCCGTGGAATATTGAATCAAGAGCAGATGGACCTTATGGGTACCGCGCAAGTATTGGGCGAGAACCGCTTCGGTTTGCGGGTTTAAGTGCAGGATATTTTGGTTGGCGATAAAATAACGCTGGTTTAAAAGAACATGGCTGCGAAGATAATGGATACTTTTCTGAATAAGTCCAACCTGCGTACCGGGTAGGTTAGCGATTAATTTTGGCGCCGGGCCTTGCTGCGGGATGGCCTGGGCCACTTCTTTTCCCAAGCGGATAATCGTAGACTCTATTTCAGGGCCCTCCCCTTCCCCGTAGATGCTGACGAAATATTGGCCCTTCCAGAACCTCAGCATTCCCCCGCCAAACTCTGACCCCTGGCCGAGCCCGGCTTCCTTATCCTGCCTTTCGAAGGAGAATATTCCATAGGCATCCGCGGACGATTCCATTCTAAAAATTTCAATGGTTAGGGGTGGGTGCCCGGATTTTTCTAACTGGTAAACATCGAGACTCTGAAAACGATATGCCAGATAAAGTTCCGCCGCTCCATCCATGTAATCGAAGAGGTTACGGGGATGAAAGCTCCTTACTTGCCCATCCCAATTCCACCCGCCGGTATCGGCAGGAAACGAAATTTCCAGCTTCATGGGTTCATTTCGGGCGCCATCGGCCATCCGGGCCGGGGTGAGAATCAAATTCAGGGCTACCCAAAAAATCCAAACGCGCATGGTCAATGAATCGGAGGCGGATTTTTGCCGATAAACGCAGAAAAAACGATATAACTTTTTAAATAATCCTGAAAATCTGCGTTTATCGTGTTAGATAGTAAACCTCTAAGAGGGTGAATCTGCTTTCAATATTTTTTTACGGATGTTTACAAATGACATTCAGGAGGGCCTGACGCTTTTCTTTCCTGACCGCCTTAACCGCCCGTTGGAGTGCCGGAATAATAGATTCCGGATCTTCAACTCTCTCCCCGTAACCCCCAAAGGCCTCCACAATTTTTTCGTAGGCCGGGGCGGGTTCAAGATCGCAAAGGACGAAATGGTTTTTCTTGGCGGCCCAACCAGCCGGATAAAGATCTTGGACCGATCCTTTCACCGCGTTCCAACATTGATTGTTGAAAACAACGACAACGACGGGAAGATTTTGGGCTACGAAATGACAGGCACTGGGGGCGGTAAAGTGGTACGTTCCGTCTCCCATGCAGACCACCGGAACACAATCTGGCCGGGCGAGTTTAACCCCCAGGGCCGCACCGAAACACCATCCGAGCCCGCTGACCATCGGCGATCCAAAGAAAGATCCCGGTTCCTGGATGGCAACTTGATGAGCCCGCAGATCGTATTCATTGATAAGCACCGTATTCCCATCCCGGACCTTTCCCACGCAATAAGACAACCATTCCATATCGATGGGCCGATCCTTACTTTTTCTTTCGGCCATGGCTTTCCAGGTTGCTTTTTGGGTTTGGTGCTCCTCGGCCAAGCGCTGGAACCGTTGCCAAATTTCTTTCTTTTTTTTCGCTTTATAAAAAGAAAGGGCTTTCCGCAAAGATCTCAGTCCTGTTTCTGGATCAGCGGTAATGGGAACGTCTACAGGAAATGTACGCATGGGATAGCGGGAAAAATACGGATCAATACCCATCTGGATCACTTTGGCCCCCGGCTGCGGCTTGACTTGGATGGGAAACCAGGGAACATCGCTTTCGATCACCAAAATTACGTCAGATGTTTTCACGAACCTCATGGGATCAAACCCCAGGTGCAGGGGATGTTCGGTTGGAAAATTCAAATAAAGGTTGCTCGCGGCTATGACCACGGGAATGGCGAAAGATTCGCATAACTTTACCAGTTCTCCAACCGCTGCCGGGTTCTTGCCTACCATCGAGGTAATGACCAGGG
>JAOUFX010000324.1 GCA_029857975.1 Deltaproteobacteria bacterium
GCCAATGTGGAAAGGACAAAAGATCCGGCGCTCAGGCCGGTGAGGTAGAAATAGATGGCGATAAGGGCTCCGAAGGTTTCCTGGGGAAAAACGTTGTAAAGAACGCTGGTGTCCATCTTATTCCTTTTCCTTTCTTTCCGCGGTTCGCAGGGCGTCCAAATCCGCCTCAATATAGAAAACCTTGGGGTACGTGCCCATCTCGGGCTTGATCACCTGGACCGGATTGGTGGCTAAAACCTTTCCGATCTCGTTGTTGTGATCGTTGATGTCCCCAAAGATGCGGGCCTGCGTAGGGCAGGCATCGACGCAGGCAGGTTTCATGCCCCGGTCAACCAGATGTTCGCACCAGTAACACTTCTCTACGATATTCACCCGGGGGTTCACATACCGGGCATCGTAGGGACAGACAGCCATACAGTAACGGCAGCCGATGCAGCGGTGAGGGTCGACTAAAACGATTCCGTCTTTCCTGCGGTAGGATGCTTTTACCGGGCAAACCGTAACACAGATCGGATTCTCACAATTGTTGCAAAGCATGGGTAAATAGGCTTTGCGTACATAGGGAAAGCGGCCTTTTTCAACTTGTTTCACCCAGGAACGCCACACTCCCAAAGGCACAGCGTTTTCCATTTTGCAGGCCACGGAGCATGTATGACAACCGAGGCATTTTCTTAAATCAACGACCATTCCGTAACGTACGTCGGCCATGGGCTTTCTTCCTCTTAGAAGTCTTCCTTACAGCTCTCCCAGCGGCCTATGGCATCCGGCCGCATCGCGATCGCTTAGCAGGGTGCTGAAAAAGTCGTTTTCCGTCCAGTAATGTCATTCCGCGGAAGCGGAGCCTGCCCCGCACTTGATGCGGGGCAGGGCGTTTTGCGCCAAGCCATACCTGTCGTAGACCCAAGAAAACCAGGACTAAAGTTTGGCATAAAGCATGATAGATATGACCAGGGCGTATATGACCAGCGATTCGATTAAGGCCAGCCCGACAATCATGGGGATAAAAATCTTGGGCTGAGCTTCCGGGTTGCGGGCGATGCCTTCCAAGCCTTTGGAGATAGCGATTCCCTGACCCAGTCCGCCCCCCAAAGCCGCAATGGCAATGGCCAGGCCGCAGGCCAGGCCGATAAATTTCTTTACCTCCTGACCCAAAGGTTCTTCAGCCGCAAAGGCCAAAGAAGCAAAAAGGCAGCTTAAGGCGAAAGTCAGCAAAAGGACCCACATCGTTTTCTTCATCATCCAATACCTCCTATGGAATGAAATGCTTTTCATTACGCTCAACTCTTAACTCGTAACTTGTAACTCGTAACTCTTTAATGTTCTCCCTCTTCGATCGCCAAGGATATGTACACCATGGAAAGCAATATAAAGATGAAAGTCTGGATAATTGAAACGAATACCCCCATAAACATGGCCAAGGGTGGAAGCAAAAGAACAAGAAGAGAGGGAGTTAATAAGGTTAAAGATAACAGCATATGGTCGGCCATGATGTTGCCGAAAAGACGCATGGAGAGCGATAGCACCCGAGCCAAATGGCTGATAACTTCGATGATGACGAACAAAGGAGAAAGCCACAGGACCGGGCCAAGAAAATGTTTGAGGTACTTGAAACCGTGGGCCTTAACACCGTAATAGTGAGTTGCGAAGAAAACCACTAAGGCACAGGCGACTGTGGTATTTAGATTATCCGTAGGCGGCAGGAAACCAGGAACCAGGCCAAGGAGATTGGAGAACAGGATAAAAAAACCTAAGGTTCCGATTAAGGGAAGAAATTCCCGGCCCCGCGGCCCGATAATGTCGTCTAAGAATTTCAAAATCATTTCCGTGAAAAGCTCAAATAGATTCCGCAGCGTAAGCCGGCCGGAGGGGACTATGGCGGCCGGGATTTTCAGGGCCATTTTTCGAAAAGCCAGGTAGGCAAGCAGAGAAAGAAGCAAGAGCACAAAAAGGGCCCCCGCAACCTGATGGGGGAGCCCACCGATGAAAGGTACGTAAGAAAGCCAAGTAAAAGGGGCATGTCCAGCCATTATCCGTTTCCCTTTCTCTCCGCCCGTAGCGATTCCTGGATAACTCCGAAAAAAATGCCCGGGAGTAGGGTGGAAATACCTATGATAAAAGCCACGGAATTTACTTTGATAAACCGAAAAATCATAAAAATTACTATCAATAAGGTTAAAAACTTAATCAATACCTGCAGCCCATGGATATTCTTTTTTTCGAAGATCACTTTTTCCATAATTCGCCAGAGCCAATGAAAATTGAGGATGGCCACACCCCCTCCCAGGATTAGCCCTAAAGAAATTGACCCGCTTTGAAACCAAAGGCTACCCACGAGGAGGAGAGCGAGAATCTGGGCAGTTCGTTTCTCGATGGAGGCCAGCTGGCGGACTTCCCTCTGCCGTGCCGGTATTGGAAGTTTATTTCTTACGCTCGTTTCTATCAACGCTCTTCATCAAGGAAAAAAGGCTACGAAAGCCCGCAATCACGCCAAAAATTAAAAATATTAAGGTGAGCCAAGGCCCCGTCTTAAAAAACCGATCCAAAAAATAACCAATGGCTACTCCGATGGCCACAGAAAAGCCCATTTCCAGGCCGATAGTACTGTAACGTACGACCTTCTTATAGAGCTTTTTCTTATCTTCCTCCACTGCCATGCGGGCTGGCATCCCCTACTTCTTTTTTACCTAAATTGAGCGATTTTTTTACACCACAGAGATCCCAGAGAATAAATTCATAGTTAAAAAACAAAATAAGCTCAAAATTCTCTCTGTACTACTAACGTGCAATTTATCAATATTTTATTAAGCAATCCCCCCCACCCTATCCCTCCCCCTCGAGGGGGGAGGGCTTGCCCTGTGGAGTAAGTTTTTCGACTCCACAGGGTGAACAAGGGGGTGATTTCTTTTGGTTGCGGCTATGCCCGCGCTGTGCCCTCTGTGGTGAATCGCCTTTTTTAGGTTTTATTTTAACCGGCTGAGATTGCCCATAATTTAAAGCTTGGCCATCACCCCCTATTTTATGAATGAATATTCATTCAAGAATAGTTTAGTTAGCATACCCGGCAAAATATTGTCAAGGGGTTTTTTGAAGATCCCACTTTTCCAGGGCGGACTCGGCAGCCTCTAAAGTGTGTTCCATATCTTTTTTGGTATGGGCCAGAGAGATAAAACAGGCTTCAAATTGGGATGGGGGTAACCAGACCCCCGCCTGCAACATTTTTTGGAAATATGTAGCGTATTGGCTAACGTCCGCTTTTTTAGCCGAGCTATAATCCCATACTTCCTCCCCGGTGAAGAAAAGGGTGAACATGGAACCGGAACGGTTGATCCGGGCGGGGATCCCCTTGCGGGAAAAAAGAGCTTCCAACCCATGGCAGAGATCTTGGCTAAGGCTGTCTATCTTTTTATATACCCCCTTATCCTTGAGGATCTCCAGAGTGGCCAAACCGCAGGTCATGGCCAGCGGATTTCCGGAAAGAGTTCCGGCTTGATATATAGGCCCCAAGGGTGCAACTTTTTCCATAACCTCCCTCCGCCCTCCATACGCCCCCACAGGCATTCCTCCCCCAATCACTTTGCCCAGACAGGTGAGGTCGGGGTGGATGCCAAAAATTTTCTGGACTCCACCGTAGGCCAGGCGGAAACCTGTGATGACTTCATCAAAAATCAACATCGACCCGTTTTGGCGACAAATCTCCTCTAACCCTTTCAAAAACCCTTCCCGTGGCAGGACGATCCCCATATTCCCGGCCACCGGTTCGACGATGACCCCGGCAATTTGCGAGGGGTTTTGGTCGAAGATGGCCTGAACCGCACTCAGGTCATTGTAAGGGGCAACAAGAGTGTGGGCAGCTACAGATGAGGGAATTCCAGCGCTGTCTGGAATTCCGAAGGTAATGGCCCCGGAACCGGCTTTGACTAAAAAGCTGTCGGCGTGGCCATGGTAACAACCTTCGAACTTGATGATCTTATCTCGACCTGTAAAACCCCGGGCCACGCGCAGGGCGCTCATCGCTGCCTCTGTCCCTGAGCTGACCATGCGCAACAACTCCATGGAAGGGATCGCTTGAGAAATTTTTTGAGCCAGGCGAACTTCCAACTCCGTAGCCGCACCGTAGCTCCAGCCATGGGCAAGAGCCCGGGACATGGCTTGGTGCACCTTCGGGTGGGTATGCCCCAAAATCATGGGTCCCCAGGAAGAAACATAATCGATGTAGACCTTTCCGTCGGCATCGTAAATCTTCGACCCTCTGGCCTGGCCAACAAAGAGCGGGTCAAGCCCCACGGCTCGAAACGCCCGCACCGGACTGTTGACTCCGCCAGGGATTACCTTCTTGGCCTCGGCGAAAAGCTTTCTGGATTTTTTCGTTATCATATCCCCCCTTCCTAAAACCGATTTATATTTTTCACCGCGGAGAGCGCAGAGGACGCCGAGATGAAATTAAGACCAAAATGAAAAACGACCCGGAAAAATGTGGGATGGCCGTGAAAAAATCTTTAGGTTTTGCTTGGTGGTTTTGTTCTTTGATAAGCATATTTATTTTCTGCGCTCTTGGCGCTCTCGGCGGTGAATATTTATCGCCGCTCAAAATAGCGCATGCTCGATTTTTTATGTTCCCGTTTGGAAAAGAGCAGTTGATAGTCCTTCAGCCCGGTTTCCTTAGAAAGCTGCTGAGCGATCAAGCGGCAATCCCGCGCCCCTGGGCCGTGGACCATGGTGTATAGATTAAAGGGCCATTGGGGCAAAGAAGGACGAAGGTAACAATGGCTTACCGCAGGAAAAGCGATCATCGCCCTGGTAATCCTGGAGATCTGATTCTCCGGTACCTTCCAGACGACCATGGCATTTCCCTGGTAACCGGCCTTTTGGTGGCGTAAAATGGCCCCAAAACGCCGGATCCGTCCTCGGCGAATAAAACGGCGGACCCGCTTCAAAACCTCTTT
>JAOUFX010000003.1 GCA_029857975.1 Deltaproteobacteria bacterium
TCGGATAGGTAATCTTTATAGTTGCTCAGGTCAATCATGGGTCAATTTTTTTTAGCCTCTTCCCTTAAGGTTCCAACGCCAATGGCGTTCCTCCCGAGGGCTCCGGGGTTCAATCGTTGCAGTTCTTCCAAGATCTCTTTGGAACGAACGCTTAAATTATGGGGGATGACGATTTTTACTGCCATGACCAGGTCTCCCCGCCCCCCCCCACAAAACAATGGGATTCCCCTATTAGCCAGGCGCAATTCCTCTCCCTCCTGTACCCCTGAAGGAATCGTCACCCTTGCCGTACCCTCTAAGGTAGGAACTTCAATCTCAGTACCTAAAGCTGCCTCCCAAGGGGTTAAAGGAACCATTAAATGCAAATCATCCCCTTTTCTCTGAAAATAGGGATGCCGGGAAACTTTAATCGTCGCAATCAGGTCACCATTCAGCCCACCGTTCTTTCCGGCTTGCCCCATTCCTTTTAGAAATATACGGCAGCCATCGTTCACGCCAGGCGGAACCTGCAGGCGAATTTGATCTTTTTGTATCCTCTTCCCCTTCCGGCAACAGGTTCGGCAAGGTTGACTGGGAATCTTTCCCCTTCCGTGACAACGTGGGCATTTTTCCGCAAAAGTTGACGGAGGAAGTCCGATCTGTACTTGGCCCGCTCCGCCGCATTGGCCGCAAATTTTCCGATACCCGGCAGGGTCAACTCCCGTCCCCCAACAGGAGGAACACGGAATCTCTCGCCCGATTTGGGTTTCCGTTATTTTCCCCCCAATCGCCTCCTCAAATGTTATTTCCAAAGCACAATGGATGTCTCGTCCTTTTTGGGGTTGCTGGATGACGGCTGCTTCGACCGTGCCCAAATATTTCCCCAGGACATCCTCAAAGCCTTCGAAATAACTATCCTCTTCTTCTTCCTCTATGTCGTAGTCCCAAGCTGAGTCGAGAAAAGAAAGTTCCACTCCCGAACGATCGTATTTTTCCCTCTTTTCCTTGTTCGACAAAATCTCGTAAGCTTCGGAGATTTCCTTGAAACAAGATTCTGCAGTCTTATTGTTAGGATTGGGAACGAACTGATACGTTCGGGTTAATTTTTGGAATGCCTTCTCGATCTCCTCTGGGGTGGCGCCCCGGCGAATTCCTAAAATGTCGTAGTAATCTTTCCGCGAAGCCATCTATAGTATAGAATGATCTGCCAATCTCTTGCCTAATGTCCACGGTGTTTTTACCTTATACCATAGGCTGATCTTCTTTTTCAACCCAAAAGATGAGAAAAAAAGGACCCTCATTCCGAAAGATTGGCGGGTGGGATGCACCATGGGCGGGACGGATGAATCCATTTTGCTCGCGAGATTGCGGGTAAGGGAAAAAAGGGGGGACTCTTTCGATCCCCCCTGTTGAAGAAAATCATTTCTTCTCTTCAAATTCAGCGTCCACAACATCCTCGTCAGGCCGCCCGGCCCGGGCTCCTCCGGGAGCCCCCTCGGCCTTTTGCTTGGAGGAAGTTTGCTGGTACATGATTTCGGCCAGATGATGAGAGGCTTTGGTTAATAGCTCCATCTTTTCCCGAATTCTTCCCATATCCCCGCTGGCGATTGCTTCCTTGGCATCCTTGATCGCACTTTCGATGGCATTTACCTCGCTGACGGGAATTTTTTCCCGATGTTCATTTAGGGTCTTTTCCGTGTTATAGACCAAAGCATCGGCCTGGTTGCGCAGTTCAACTTCCTGCCGGCGGCGTTTATCCTCTTCGGAATGGGCCTCTGCTTCCTTAACCATCCCCTCCACCTCATCCTTGGCCAAACCGCTGGAGGCCGTGATAGTAATGGCCTGCTGCTTCCCCGTGGCCATGTCTTTGGCCGAAACATTAAGAATTCCATTCGCGTCAATGTCAAAAGTTACTTCGACCTGAGGGACTCCCCTGGGAGCTGAAGGAATGCCCATTAAATGAAATTTCCCCAGGGTTCGGTTGTCTCGGGCCATGTCTCGTTCTCCCTGAAGGACATGGATCTCGACGCTGGTTTGATTGTCTGCGGCCGTGGAGAAAATCTCACTTTTCTTGGTGGGAATCGTCGTATTGCGGTCGATCAGCCGGGTCATGACGCCGCCCAAGGTCTCGATCCCCAGGGAAAGAGGCGTTACATCGAGGAGAAGAACATCTTTTACTTCTCCTCCCAAAACCCCGGCTTGAACCGCCGCTCCCAAGGCGACAACCTCATCCGGGTTTACGCCTTTATGCGGTTCCTTGCCGAAGAACTGGCGCACCAACTCCTGAACTTTAGGGATGCGCGTCGACCCACCCACCAAAACCGCTTCATCAATTTGATTGGGTTTCAATCCGGCATCCTCCAAGGCCTGCCGGCAAGGAGGAAGGGTCTTTTCCAAAAGGTCCATGACCAGAGACTCGAATTTGGCCCGCGTGAGCTTGAAGTTCATATGCTTGGGGCCTGAGGCATCCGCCGTGACAAAAGGCAAAGAGATCTCCGTCTCCATGGTGGAAGAGAGTTCGATCTTCGCTTTCTCCGCCGCCTCCTTTAGCCGCTGGAGAGCCATGAGGTCCTTGCTCAGGTCGATCCCTTGATCTTTTTTAAATTCCGCAATCAACCACTCGATAATCCGTTGGTCCAAATTGTCTCCACCCAAATGGGTATCACCGTTGGTGGACTTCACCTCCACCACGTTATCACCCACTTCCAGAATGGAGATGTCGAAGGTTCCACCCCCGAAGTCATAGACGGCGATGGTTTCGTCTTTCTTTTTATCCAGGCCATAGGCTAAGGCCGCGGCCGTGGGTTCATTGATGATCCGCCGCACGTTCAGGCCGGCGATCGTCCCCGCGTCCTTGGTGGCTTGCCGCTGGCTGTCATTAAAGTAGGCCGGGACCGTGATAACGGCATCCGTAATTTTTTCCCCCAGGTATTCCTCGGCAGATTTTCTAAGTTTTTGCAGCACCATGGCCGAGATCTCCGGGGGCGAATACTCTTTATCCCTGGTCTTGATTCGCACCCCTCCACTATCATCCCTGACCACTTTATAAGGAACCATTTTCATTTCTTCGTTGACTTCCTCATACCGCCGACCCATAAATCTTTTGATTGAATATACTGTATTCTCCGGGTTGGTCACTGCCTGCCTCTTCGCTACTTGACCCACCAGGCGATTTCCGTCTTTGGTAAAGGCCACCACCGATGGTGTTAACCGGCTTCCTTCTTCATTGATGATGACTTTTGGCTCCCCCCCTTCCATTACCGCTACAACGGAAAGGGTCGTTCCTAAATCGATTCCAATAATCTTGGCCATTTTTACATCCTCCAATATTCTAGCCCCTCTTCAGAGCCTAAGATAAAAATAACTCTACAAATTCCTTTTAAAACTTAATCACTTTCCATAAGTTTGTCAAGTAAACCCGAAAAAAAAGTTGAGAGTAATTTAGTTCGGAGCTCGGAGCTTTTTTTCTCCGAACTCTAAACTCCGAACTCCAAACTTTTTTTTAGGCCTGGGCCGGTGTTACCCGTCCTTTCCCTTTGGAAATTTTCTTGTGGAAAGTTAACTCCTTCCCAGGACCGGCATCTATTTCGATCACATCTCCTTCAGAAAATTCCCCTGCCAGAACTTTCAGTGCCAGGGAATCCTGGATCAATCGCTGGATGGCCCGCTTTAAGGGCCGGGCACCATAGACCGGGTCAAATCCGTCCTTGGCCAGAACCTCTTTGGCCCGCTCGGTGAGCTGGAGGTCCATTTTTCGTTCGGCCAGCCTCTTTTTTAAATTTCTCAACTGAATCTCCACGATATCTTTGATGTTTTCGATAGTTAAAGAATGAAAAATAACGATATCGTCCACCCGGTTCAGGAATTCAGGTTTGAAATGAGCCCTTAAGGCCTCCAACACCCGGCGGCGCATTTCTTCGTGGTCGCGGGCCCCAAGGTCTTGGATCCATTGACTCCCAATATTGGAGGTCATAATCAATACCGTATTTTTAAAGTCAACTGTTCTTCCCTTGCCATCCGTAAGGCGGCCGTCGTCCAATATCTGCAGCAAAACATTGAAAACTTCGGCATGGGCCTTCTCCACTTCATCGAAGAGGACAACGGAGTAAGGTTTCCTGCGAACGGCTTCGGTCAGATACCCTCCCTCTTCATATCCCACGTATCCTGGCGGCGCCCCGATCAACCTGGCGACGGAGTGCTTTTCCATAAATTCAGACATGTCGATGCGCACCATGGCCTGTTCGTCATCAAATAAAAATTCTGCCAGCGCTCTGGCCAATTCCGTCTTTCCAACCCCGGTGGGCCCCAGGAAAATAAAGGAACCTATCGGTCGATTGGGGTCCTGAAGGTCGGCACGCGCCCGGCGCACCGCGTTAGCTACCAGACGGATGGCCTCTTCCTGCCCTACCACCCGGTTCTGTAAGCGGGATTCCATCTTTAAGAGTTTTTCGACTTCCCCTTCCATCATTTTAGTCACGGGAATACCCGTCCACTTGGCTACCACCTCGGCAACGTCTTCGGCTTCCACTTCTTCCTTCAGCATCTTCTGTTCCTTTTGCAGTTTCGCCAGGGCTTGGTTCTCTTTTTCCAATTTTTTCTGCAGTTCCCCGATCCGGCCGTAACGAATCTCGGCCACCTTGGCCAGGTTTCCTTCCCGTTCGGCCTGTTGCTCTTCGCGTTTGGTTTCGTCGATCTGCTCTTTTAAGGAACGAATTTTCTGAATCGATTCTTTTTCCCGCTGCCAATGCGCTTTCATGGCTTCTCCGGAAGCCTTCAGTTCTTTCAACTCCTTTTCGATCTTCTCTAAACGGTCCCGAGAAGGACGATCTTTCTCTTTGAGAAGCGCCTGCCGTTCAATTTCCAGTTGCATTATTTTCCGTTCCACTTCATCTACTTCTACCGGCATACTGTCGATTTCGATCCGCAGCCGGGAGGCTGCTTCGTCGATCAGGTCGATCGCTTTATCCGGTAGAAACCGGTCGGAAATATAACGGTGGGATAGCGTGGCCGCCGCGACGATAGCCGAATCCTGGATGCGCACCCCATGGTGGACTTCGTAACGCTCCTTAAGCCCCCGTAAAATGGCAATGGTGTCTTCCACCGTTGGCTCCGTGACCATCACGGGTTGGAAGCGCCTCTCCAGGGCAGCATCTTTTTCCACGTGCTTGCGGTATTCATTGATGGTCGTGGCTCCCACGCAACGCAGCTCACCCCGGGCCAAGGCGGGCTTCAGCATATTCGAAGCATCCATCGCTCCTTCAGCCGCTCCGGCTCCTACGAGGGTGTGTAACTCATCGATGAACAGGATGACCTCCCCCTCGGCTTCGGTAATCTCCTTGAGAAGGGCCTTTAACCGGTCTTCGAACTCCCCCCGGTATTTGGTTCCGGCGATGAGAGCTCCCAGGTCCAAGGCTACCAGACGTTTGTTCTTCAGCGTCTCGGGCACGTCACCGTTGACGATACGTTGGGCCAGGCCTTCCACAATCGCTGTCTTCCCCACACCGGGTTCCCCGATTAAAACCGGGTTATTTTTGGTCCGGCGAGAGAGGACTTGCAGAACGCGGCGCACCTCATCGTCGCGCCCGATTACCGGGTCTAACTTTCCTTTCCGGGCCAACTCGGTTAAATCTCGAGTATACCGGGCCAGCGCCTGATACTTCTCTTCCGGGTTCTGGTCGGTCACCCTCTGGGAACCCCGGATAGCCGCCAGCACTTTATAGATTTCGTCCTTCCTCACCCCTTGGTTGGTTAAAATCTTGGCCGCCGCCCCGTCCTGTTCTTCGACCATGGCCAGGAGCATGTGCTCCGTGCTTGCATAAGTGTCCTTCAAGCGGTCCGACTCCCTCAATGACCCATCCAAGATTTTCTGCAACCTGGGAGAAAGGTACCCCTGCCCTATCCCCGATCCATAAACCTTGGGAATCTTCCCCAGAGCCTCGTCTAACTGCGAGAGGGTGTTCGGAATAGAAGCTCCGAGTTTTTGGAACACCTGAGGCACAATCCCTTCGTTCTGCTGGAGTAAGGCGATCAAGAGGTGTTCTGGTTCGATCTGCTGATGCTCACGCTTTTCCGTAACAGCCTGGGCATCCTGCAAGGCTTCTTGAGCTTTTAAAGTAAATTTATCGAATCGCATTTTATGATCCTCTTTACGCGAAAAAAGTCCTTCTAATTAAAAAAAAGGGGGGCTTTCGCCCCCCTTGCCGGAACGGCGATTAACTTATTTCCACTTTGATCTGCTTTGGTTTGGCCTCCTCGACCTTCGGCAAAGTGATTTCGAGAATCCCATCCTTAAACTTGGCCTTTACCTTTTCCTGATGGATGGTGCCGGGAAGAGTAAAGGCCCGTTGGAACGACCCATAGGAGCGTTCCACCCGGTGATAATTCTCTTCCTTAACTTCTTTCTCAAATTTCTTTTCGCCCTTCAAGGTGAGAGTATTGTCTTTGACTTCGAGCAAGATGTCCTGCGAAGTTATCCCTGGAAGTTCAGCTTTCAGGACGATGGCTTCGTTTGTCTCAAAAATGTCCACCGCCGGGACCCAAGCACCCTGGACGATCTCCTCTCCCCGGACAGGGGCCTGGGCGCGGACATCGGAAAAAAGCCGATTCATACGCTCTTGGAGGGCTGACATTTCTCGAAATGGATCCCAACGAATCAGTGCCATATTCAATTCCTCCCTTCATTGTTGCTATCCGTCAATAAAAAATTAAGCATTGCCCCGAAGGTTGTCAATCCCCCGAAAAATGTAAGTCGGGAGGCGTTAGGCGCAAGGCGATGGCGAAATTGACGCTGAATAATCATGGCGGAAAGCCAAAAGCGTAAAGTGTTAGGCGTAAGGGGTAAGGCGAAAGGCAATGAAAATTAATAACTACTCCCAACTTTTGACTTACGACTCACGGTTTTTAATGGTGAACTGCAGTTCGTCCAGGTCGGGAAATTTCTCTTTCAAAAAAACCTTTAGCTTGCTCAGGACTCTCTTTTCGATCTGGCGGGCTCGCTCCCGGGAAATATGCAATTGATCCCCCGCCGCCTGGAGGGTAAGTGGATCCTCGGCCATCAATCGGTGTTTTAAAAGAAAAGCTTCCTTGTCCTTCAAGGAACGGGAAAATTCCTCGATCCTTTGATCAACCGCCTTTTTAAATTGGTTCTCGGCAACTTTTTCCTCCAGGGTTTCTTCTCCCTCCAGGATATCCAGATATGTTTGGTGAGTATCTGCATCCAAGGGCGCGTTGAGCGAAAGGTCTCCCCCTTCCAGGCGCTGCTCCATCTCGCTTACTTCTTCTTTGGTTACATCTAAATGACTGGCCAGGAGCTTAGGGCCGGGGTCGAACCCCATAGCTTCCAGGCGGTTCTTTTCCTTTCTCAGGCGGAAAAAAAGCTTCCGTTGAGCCTGGGTGGTCCCTACTTTCACCAGACTCCAGTTATCGATGATGAACTTTAAAATATAGGCCCGGATCCACCAGGAGGCATAGGACGAGAGTTTAACTTCTCGGTAGGGGTCAAATTTTTTCACCGCCTGCATTAATCCCAGGTTTCCTTCCTGGATCAGGTCCAGTAAATTGGTATAGGCCCGCTGATACGCAAAAGCGATTTTCACTACCAGCCTTAAGTTGGAGACCACGAGGCGGTAAGCCGCATAACGGTCCTTTTCTTCCCACCAACGCTTGGCCAGGGTCAACTCTTCCTCCCGCGAAAGCAGCGGAAACTTTCGGACTTCCATGAGGTACTTCTTGAGGGGGTCAAAGACCTCCAGGGCTTCATGGTCTTCCGTTGGATTCCGTTCTTCCTCCAAGGAAGGAATTTCTTCTAAGGGCATGGGAATTTCGTCTATCTTTTCCCTTGGGTTCATTGGGCCACCATCGCTAAGTAACCCATGTCACCGGTGCGCGTATCCCGCACCAGAAGCGTAATTTCTTCCTCCCGCTGGACTTGTTTCAGAATGCGGTTGTAATCATTGATTCCGCGCACTGCCTGATTGTTGATCTGTAGAATGATGTCTCCTGCTTCCAGTCCCGCCCGGCCTGCCGGTCCATGGGAATCCACTTTGGTGAGGATAACTCCCTCGCGTGAACCCAGGCGTTGGCGGCGGGCTTCCAGGATGGAGATTTCTTTCACTTCCACCCCCAGTTTATTCCTGAGTTCAACGGCGGCCATACGGGGTGCAGGTTTGTAGGGAGACACCACGGCTTGAATGGTAATCCGTTCTCCTTGGCGTAAAAGCCCGACCTCCACTTTTTGCCCCGCCCGCGTGGCAGCGACCCGATTCCGGAAATCATTGGCATTCTCCAGGGCGGCCCCATCATAACTAACAACCACGTCTCCCTTCCTGATCCCAGCCTTTTCCGCCGGCCCTCCTTTGAATACTTCCCCGATCCAGGCTCCTTTGAGGACTTTCAAATTCAGGCTTTTCGCCAGGGGGGCTGTAATATCCTGGACGCTCACTCCCAGCCATCCCCGCATGACTTTTCCGGTTTTGATCAAATCATCGGCGATGGCCTTGGCCATGTTGCTCGGAATCGCAAACCCAATTCCTTCGAACCCTCCCGATTCGGAGACAATAGCCGCGTTGACCCCGATGACCTCCCCAGCCAAGTTTAGCAGCGGCCCACCGCTGTTCCCGGGGTTGATGGCGGCATCGGTTTGAATATAGTCCTGGTAGCTTGATGGATCGAGGATTCCCGTGCGGTGCTTGGCGCTGATAATTCCTGCCGTCACGGTTTGCTCCAACCCCCGGGGGGTACCAATGGCCACTACCCACTCTCCAACCCGCAGTTGGTCCGAATTGCCGAAAGTTAGGTAGGGGATGTTTTGAGGAGCCTTAATCTTAATCACAGCCAAGTCGGTCTTGGGATCGACTCCAACTACCTTGGCCTCAAATTCTTCACCGGAAGCCATTTTTACGGTGATTTTTGTCGCTCCGCTGACGACGTGGTTGTTCGTTACAATATGACCATCACCGTTAATGATCATGCCGGTACCGATCCCGCGCATCTCCCTTTTATAACTGCGGGGTCCCTGAGGCACCCCGAAAAAATAGCGGAAAAAAGGATCACTTTCGAAGGGGAAAACTGGGGTCGGCACGTCCACCCGCTGCATAACTTCGATGTGAACGACCGCTGGCATCGTCTTCTGGGCCACATCGGCGATGGCCGTAGTCAGATCGACCGGCCCTGATTGTTGAGCCCAGGCCTTTCCGGCGTGAGCAGTGGATATTATGATCAAAAAAAGCAAGGTCCAAAATAGGATTACCAATCCCCCAAGATGTTTTTTGGGCATACCTTTCATTGCCGAATTTCCTGCCATTTCACCCTAATTTTTATGTCTTCCCGCCTATACGCCTTGCGCCTTACGCTTGGCTTGTATATCTAGTTACATGTTAGCCCCTTCTTGACCCAATGTCAATTTCAGCCGGGCGCTACCACCCCTCCCTATCCTCCCCCAAAGAGGAAAGCTGTGAAAAAATTTGGTTCGCCGACAAAATAAGTTTTCCCGTTGTCCAGGGGACGGGAAAATTCGCGCCGCCAAAATCGGCGGGACAGGAATGATCCCCGACAGTTACCCTGCCTTCCGCGAAGGGACGCAGGCAAGTTGGAACAAAATTCGTTAGATCCCTTAGGATTGGCCTTCGGGCTTAACCGGAGTCGAGTCCATCGCCGGCAACCATGAGAGCATCGCCTCATTTTGGCAAGGGAATTTTCCCGGTCCCTGGACATGGGCGGCACCTCTCCCTTAAATGCTGGAGAAACGGCCTAAAATCGAGATACGGCTCGTCGATGTAAGTTTTCTATTATGCTCTGATTGCGCTTTTTCTGGTAAAGATATTATTTTTTATAAAATTCAGCAATTTTTAAAAAAGGGGTGACTTGCTTCTCCCCGCCCTTTCCAGTATAATGCCCGGCAAAAGGAATAATATCAGCAATAGGGGCGGGCTTTGGGTTTTACCTGCGGGATCATCGGGTTGCCAAACGCGGGAAAGTCGACCATCTTCAACGCTCTCAGCGCGGCCAGGGCGGAAGTGGCCAATTATCCCTTCTGTACCATCAATCCCAATCAGGGTATCGTCCCGGTTCCCGATGATCGTCTGCAAAAGCTGGCCCGGCTTCTCCATCCCGAAAAAGTAACACCCACCGTCCTGGAATTTTGGGACATCGCCGGCCTGGTCAAAGGAGCCAGTCAAGGAGAAGGACTGGGCAACCGCTTCCTGGGCCATATTCGCAACGTTGATGCCGTGGCGCATGTGGTCCGCTGCTTCGAAGCTGAAAATGTCGTGCATGTATACGCCGCGGTAGACCCCCGCCGGGACATGGAAATCGTCCAGACGGAACTCATCCTGGCCGATCTGCAAACCGTGGAGAAGCGCCTTACCAAAGCAACCCACCAGGCGAAGGTTGGGGATAAAAAATCTTCGTCGGAAATCCCCTTCCTTCATGAGGTTCATGAACGCCTTGGCGCGGGCTCGCCGGTTAAAGGTTTGACGCTTGCGGAGGAGGGACATAAAATTCTGCAATCTTTGGAATTGCTCACCGCCAAGCCCCAGCTTTATGTTGCCAACGTCAGTGAAAAGGAGCTTAAGGAGCGCCGGTGGATTTCTCAGGTGGAAGCATTGGCTGCCTTGGAAAAAGCTCCTGTGGTCGTGATCTGCGGCGACCTGGAGGCGGAAATGGCCGAGCTGGCCGCTGAAGAACGGGCCGAATTTCTGCAAGAGATGGGCCTGGTTGAATCGGCCTTGAACCAGTTAATCCGGGTTGGCTATAAACTTCTGCATCTGATCACTTTCTACACTACCGTGGGTCCGGAACTCCGGGCCTGGACCGTTCCGACTGAAACCCGGGTGCCGCAAGCAGCCGGGAAAATTCACTCCGACATGGAGCGGGGATTCATCCGCGCCGAGGTTATTTCCTGCCAAGAATTTTTTAATGCGGGATCCATGGCGGCGGCCCGAGAAAAAGGATTGATCCGGGTCGAAGGAAAAGATTACATCGTTCAGGATGGCGACATCCTGCATATTCGATTCCATGCCTGAGAGAAGCGCCTTCCTTCCTGCTCCCTCCCATGCCAAGGCTGTGCTCCCCATCGGCCTGATCGCCATTTCCTTCGCTTCCATTCTCATCAAAATCTGTGACGCCCCTCCCTTAATCATCGCCGCCTACCGCCTGGGCTTGGCCACTCTGGTTCTTCTTCTCTTTACTTTTCCCCGGACATTAAGGGAATTTCGCCAGCTGGGGCAAAAGGAGATTTTTGCGTCGGTCCTGGCCGGGGTCTTTCTTTGTTTCCATTTTGCCCTCTGGATCACCTCCCTGAAATATACTTCCGTGGCCAGTTCGGTGATCTTGGTCACCACCAACCCCATTTTTGTCGCCTTGGCTTCCACCTTCTTCCTACGCGAGAAGATCTCTCTGACGCTCCTGCTCTCCATTCTCTTAGCTGTCCTGGGAGGCATGATCATTGCCTGGGGGGATTGGGATAAAGGCCCGGGGAATCTCTACGGGGATTTCCTCGCCCTTTTAGGAGCCATCATGGCCACCGGTTACCTCCTGATGGGAAGACGCGTTCGGCAAAACATGGGCCTCATTTCCTACATCACTCTGGTTTACGGAGTGGCCGCGATTCTTTTGATTCTTCTCGCCCTGATGAGCAGGGAATCCTTCTTCCAGTATTCTCCCAGGACCTACCTTATCTTTTTTCTTCTGGCTCTCGTTCCTCAACTCATCGGTCACACCAGTCTGAACTGGGCCTTAAAATTTTTTTCCGCCACGTTGGTCGCTGTTTTCATCCTGGGAGAGCCGATCGGAGCCACCATCCTGGCCTATATCCTGCTGGCAGAACCCTTGACCCTTAAACTTTTACTCGGAGGAACCCTGGTCCTTCTGGGCATCTATTTTTCGGCCCGGGAAGAAAGGAAATTGGAAAAACTATGATCCAGTTGAAAAAGATTCATTTTCGTTTCTGGACATCGGTCTTCCCTTTGCTGATCCTCATGGCTGCCTGCGCCCCTTCCAAAAAGGAATTACCCTACGAACCGTTAGATCGAGAAAAAATTTGGCGCTACCGGGAAGAAGGATTGGCTTCCTGGTACGGCGAGGAATACCACGGGCGCAAAACTGCCAACGGCGAAATCTACGACATGTACGCCATGACCGCGGCTCACCGCACTTTACCTTTCAACACTTTCGTCCGGGTAACCAATATGGAAAACGGAAAAAAGACGGAATTGCGCATCAACGACCGGGGTCCATTTATTCCCGGTCGAATCATCGATCTCTCCAAAAGCGGGGCCCGGGCCATTGACATCGTGGGGACAGGAACGGCCAGAGTTTCTGTCGAAATCACCGGCTTTGCCACCAGGAGAATCCCCTCTTGGCAAGGGATTTTCTCGGTCCAGGTGGGTGCTTTTGTGGAAAAAGAAAACGCCCTGCGCTTGCGCCAAAAATTGCAGAAAAAATACCCTCACGTACACATGGTCCTCTGGGAAAGCAATGTAAAACGCTTTTACCGCGTCCGGGTCGGTTCCTTCCGCTCTGAGGCAGAGGCCCAGGGTTACTGCGAAATATTGCGGAAAGAAAATCTTTCCGGGTTTGTGGTGCGGGAGGATTGAAGTATGGTATATTATAAAGCGATTCTTTGGGGGGAGGTTCGTGGATGAAGTTCAGCCTTAGATTTGCTGCCCTATGGATCGTGGCGCAGCTTTTGATCTTTCTCCTGATCGACCCGGCGTATTCCATCTCCCTGGAAGGGCGGGTCAAGGAATACACCCTGGGTAACGGGATGAAGGTCGTTATGCTCCAACGCCATCAATCCCCTACCCTGTCTTTGCATATCCGCTTTCGGGTGGGTGCGGTCGATGAAAACTTGGGTACGACGGGAACCGCTCATCTCCTCGAGCACATGTTATTCAAAGGTACGAAAACTCTGGGGACCAAAAACTACGCCGAGGAAGAAAAAGTATTAATCCGCATCGACTCCGTGGCTATGGCCCTGGAGGCCGAAAAGGCCAAAGGTGAAAAGGCCGATAAAGATTTCCTCCGCTACCTGGAAAAGAGTCTTCAGGAGCTTACCGAGGAGCACAGAAAATGGGTCGTCAAGGATGAGATCGAACTCCTCTATTCCCAGAATGGGGGAGTGGGATTCAACGCCATGACCAGTGCGGACACCACGACGTATGTGGTCAATCTGCCCTCCAACCGCTTGGAACTCTGGGCCCGCATTGAATCCGACCGCATTCTCAACCCGGTTTTACGGGAGTTCTATCCCGAACGGGATGTGGTCATGGAGGAGCGCCGTCGTTCCTACGATTCCCAGCCTGAACGCAAGCTTCTGGAGCATTTTCTGGCCACCGCCTTCCTGGCTCACCCTTACGGCCGGCCTGTGATCGGGTGGCCATCTGACATCCAGCATCTGGATAAGCCAGCCACGGAAAAATTTTTCCGCACTTTTTACTCGCCAGCCAATACCGTCCTGACCGTCGTTGGGGACCTGGACCCCGAGGCTGCACTCTCCGTGATTAAAAAATATTTTGAGCGAATTCCCCCCCAGATCCTCCCCCCCCCTCTTCGCACCCAAGAACCCGAACAGCTGGGAGAACGGTGTATCCAGGTGGTCGCCGATGCCAACCCTCAGATGATCATCGGATTTCATAAACCGAATCCGCCTCACGGGGATGACGTCGTCTGCGATATCATCGAGGGTCTATTGAGTTACGGGCGGACTTCTCGCTTTTACCAGCGTTTGGTCGAAGAAGAAAAGATTGCGGTGGAAGTTTCCGCTGCCAATGGTTATCCGGGGGAACGTTATCCCAACCTTTTCGTGATCTTCGCCACGCCCCGTCATCCCCATACGGCTGAGGAACTGGAAAAAGCTATTTTCCGGGAGCTCGACCGCCTGAAGAACGAGCCGGTTGGAGAACTGGAACTCAAAAAAGTCCAGAACCAGATTCAGACGGATTTTCTCCGTAAACTCAACTCCAACTCCAAGCTGGCTTATTGGCTTTCCTACGGACAAAGTCTTTGGGGGGACTGGCGATACTTCACAAAAAGATTGACGTCGTACGAAAAAGTCTCTGCCGAAGACATCCGCCGGGTGGCCCAAAAATATTTCACCCCGCGCAATCGTACGGTGGCGACTCTGGTTAAATCTGCCGCAGCTCCCTGAATTCAAGGAGAAATATGGGTATGAACCAGCGAGTTTTAAGTTTTTTTTCTTCCCTTTTGTCCCTTTTCTTTTTCATTCATTTCCTTCCGGGCCTCGTCCATGCCCAAGATCAAGAGCTTTACAAGCACCCCCGGAATATGTTTTTTCCTCCGCTTACTTTCGTTCTGCCCAAGGCCGAACGCACCGTCCTATCAAACGGGATGGTCCTTTACCTTTTCCAGGACCCGGAAATACCTTTGATTAAAGTTACGGCCTTGATCCACACGGGTTCCATCTATGAGCCGCCCGATAAAAGTGGCTTGGCCCAGTTGACCGCAACCCTGCTGCGCACCGGGGGAACCGTTGACCAAACCCCCCAGGCCATCAACGAAGCGCTGGAATTCATGGCCGCGGAACTGGAATTTTCCATGGGGAGGGAGTCGGGATCCGCCCTCCTTTCAGTACAGAAAAAAGATTTCCCTCGCGCCCTGTCCCTATTGACCAATTTATTTATCAAGCCGGGCTTCGATCCTACCCAGCTCGACCTGGCCAAAAAGCAGGCCTTGGAATCCATCCGCCGATCCAACGATAACCCCGAAGAGATCGCCTATCGGGAGTTCCGCCGCTTCCTTTATGAGGGGAATCCCCGGGGGCAAATTCCGACCATAGAATCCATAAAAAGCATCCAGCGCGAAGACCTGGTCGATTTCCACCGCCAATTTTACAAACCCAACAACATCATTCTGGGAATCTCTGGAGACTTCCAAAAGGAAGAGATGATTCCTTCTTTGGAAAAAGCATTCGGCGGATGGGGGCGTTCCTTGATCGAATTTCCCTTTGTTCCTACCCCAGCCCCCCACGATAAAAAATTGATTTACTATGCCCCCAAGGACCTCCCCCAATCCACCATCCTTTTAGGGCACCTCTCCATTCCTTTGAACCATCCGGATTATATCCCCTTCAAAGTTTTAAATTTTATCCTGGGAGGCGGGGGGTTCAATTCCCGCCTGACCCGGGAGATCCGCTCCAATCAAGGGCTGGCGTATAGCGTGGGAAGTTTCTATCAGGGACGTGTCGGGTATGGCGTCTTCGGAGCTTTTTGCCAGACGAAATCCTCTTCCACCCACAAGGTTATCTCTCTGATCTACCAGATCACCGCCGGCCTGAAGAAGGAGGTACCCACCTTCGAAGAGATGGACTGGGCCAAAAAAACCCTGATCAACCAGTTTATTTTTTCCTTTACTGCTTCCGCCAGTATCGTCAGCCAGCAGATGCAGCTTGAATACGACGGACGGCCAGAAGATTACCTGGAAAAATATCGGGAACGCGTGGGGGCGGTAACTTTCGAAGATTTGGAACGGGTGGCCGGAAAACATCTCCATCCAGATCAGTCCCTTCTGTTAGTGGTGGGCAAAGAAGAAAATTTTGATCAGCCCCTTTCCTCTTTTGGGCCCGTCCATCGGATAGAATTAAAAAAATACCAATAAGGATTTTTCATGAAAGCTCTCCTCGTCCAACCTCCTTACCCTTTCTCCGAATTTCCCAAGCCCTCCTGGGCGCTGATGTCCTTGGGGGCCGTACTCCGGCGGCAGGGGGTGGAGGTGGAAGTTCTCGACTTGCTTTCTACCCGTTGTTCCCCCCGAAAAATCGAAGAGCGTCTCTCCCGTTTTCAACCCGACCTCATCGGGGCAACGTGCGTGACCATGAACTTTCCCTCGGCCGTGAAAATTCTCCAGCACTGTAAAGCCTTCGCTCCGCGAGCCACCATCGTCATGGGCGGCCCCCATGTAACCTTCACCGCCGCGGAAACCCTCCGTGATTTTCCCGAGGTGGACATTATCGTTCGCGGCGAAGGGGAGGAAACCCTGCAAGAACTGGTTAGGGTTCTCGACGCGGGAAGAAGCTTGCAGGAGGTCAAGGGTTTGAGTTTCCGTCGCGATGGAACGATCCTGCAGACGGAAGAACGCCCCTTTATCCAGGATCTTAACCTCCTTCCCCTTCCCGACCGCACTCTTTTTCCTTTAGCGCGTTATTTGGCCATGCGGGTTCCCGCCAGTGTGCTGACCAGCCGTGGTTGTCCTACGGGCTGTTCTTTCTGCGTGGGTTATCGCATGACCGGCCGGAAGGGGCGTTTCCGGGATCCACTACGGGTTGTCGATGAGATTGCCTCTGCCCGTCTCCTGGGTTTTGAAGAAATATGCATCGACGATGACCTCTTTACCCGGAATCGCCGGCACGTCTTCCGCATCTGCGAGGAAATTGACCGGCGGGGGTTAAAAGGAAAAATGTATATTTTTGCCCGGGTGGATACGGTCGATGCCGTCCTGCTGAAGAAGTTAAAAGATGCCGGATGCGCCATGATCTGCTTTGGGCTGGAAAGTGGAAATCAAAAAATCCTGGATCAAGCCAACAAGCGGACTACCCTGGAGAAGGCCCGGCAAGCTATCCAGATTTGTAAGGACGTGGGAATTTCCCCCCTCGGCTCGTTCATCCTCGGGCTCCCCGGAGAAACCCGGGAAAGCATGGAGGATACCATCTCCTTCGCCCAGAGCTTGGGGATCCCTTACGGGTTCCATCTTTTGTCTCCCTTTCCGGGAACGAGGATACGGGAAAAGGCTACGGAATACGGGATTAAAATCCTTACGGACGACTGGTCATTATATGACGCCGACCATGCCGTCACCGAGACCGAAGCTCTCAGCGCCGCAGAAGTAGCCAATTTTGCCAAGTCCTTTTTTCACCATCTGGGAACGGAGATCGAGAATCTGAAGAAAGGGACTCTGGCCGGGACCTATACCGGACCTTACCGGGAAGAGATGGAAAAACGTCTGGAAGTGGATTTTACCTGGAAACTCCTGTCCGGAGACCTTCTGGAAGAACAAGGAAAAATCCCCCATCCCGGGCAATTGGCGTCTGAGCAGAGGGAGGATCCCCTCCGGGTTTTGGCCCGGCGGATCTCCCCGGCAACTTCTTTTCCCTTGCAGTTCGTTGAAAGCAAGCTCCGCAAGTTGGCGGAAAGGGGGATCATTATCTGTGATGAAACTCCGGAATCCTTCTGCTGGCAATGGAAGGAAGGTTAAAAGATCAATAACTTGGGCCAGAGAAGATGGGCCAGGGTGCCGGTTAAGATTCGGGCTGTTCCAAGATAGGCGGACCTTCCCATTTTTCGCTTTTTCCGTCCAATATCCCTCCCTCTTCGATAATCAGTTCAGAGGCTTGAACTCTTCCCAATAGTTTTCCCGTAGGGGCGATATGGGCGCGTTCAGAGGCGATCACGGTTCCTTCAACCCGGCCGCAAAGAATCAGGGTGCTCACTTTCATCTCCCCCTGAAATAGACCCTCCGGGCCAATGATCAAGGTCCCTTGGCCGAAGATCCCTCCATCCAGTCGGCCGTCTAATCGCACGACTCCATCGCCAAAATGCAGGGTGCCCACAACCGATGATCCTTCGCCAATGAGGCTGATTCCTTGCTCTTCCTTGGTGAAGATACTTCCCAAAAACTTTTCCTTGGGTCTCCGATGCGGCGTGGTCCGTCGCCCACCCATTGAAATCCCCCCTTTTTCTCATGGCCTTAAAATCTTATCTCTCTGGAATGGCAGTAGATTTTTCCAGGATTAGCTTCCCATCGGGCGAATAGACGAATATGGTCAAAGTCTTAAAGACTTCACCGGAGGAACCATCGAAAAAAGCTTCGATGAATTTTTGCCTTTCGATCTCGAACTTCTTCCCTTTTTCCGGCTGCTGGGGAACGCCTTTGTTCAGGGGCATCTCCGGAATGACCCGATAGAGAGGAATCCGCTGTCGATCATTTTGGGCGACCAAAGCCAGGGTTCCCGAGACAGGATGATTCTGGGGATTTTGATTGATCAATTGAAAGCTGACGGAAAATCCTCCTCTTTTGCCCCGTCGGCTAACTTTCAGTCCTGCCATGGTAAGCAGGGGAAGAGTTGCCCGGGGGGAGGCTTTTTCCATTACGGCTTTTGGCAAGTTTTTTTCCATCGCGGCGATCCGGTGGGTCAGCTGTTGCATCTTGCTCATTAGATCACTCCGCTCCCGAAGGAAAGTAAAATACTCGTGGGCAAAGAAAGCCAAGCTCCCGGCAAAGAAGATTCCCCCGAGTCCGAGAATAATCAAGGGACGCCTCTCCACGCGCAGGGTTCGCACCTTTCCCCATGAACGTATAATGATCAAAAGCCAATAACCGGATTTCATCTGTTCTTTTTCCCCCTCCCCAATGCACCAAGGCCAATCTTCGTGAAAAGTAATGAATTTATTGAAAAATGTCAAGGCGATTTTATAACCGGCGCTCATAGCCCTGAATCCCTGGCCATGAATAGGAATGCTTGTAACAGTTTAGCCTTTTGAAAAAATCTAAACTTACATGCAAAATGCAAAGTTTAAATTGCAAAATTCAAAATGATTAAGCCCTTGCAGAGAAAATTGGCATTTTTCGATTTGCAATTTTCATTTTTCAATGAAATTTAGCTTGCCTTTTCAAAAAGCTAAATTGATACAAATTCTTTAAAAGTGAAGGGTGTCAAATGTTATTTACCGATGGACTGTTTGCTCAATGTATGCAAAAATTCAAAGATAAGGAAACAATTTGAAAATATATTTATTCGTAACTTTTTTATTTACACTTAAAAAAGGCGATTCACCACAGAGGGCACCGAGGAAAATTAAGATAAAACGGTGAAAACAACCCAATATTCTATCTGACGAATTTATTACATGAGAACCCAGAGAAAAGATTGAGCTTGTTTTGTTTTTTAACTATGAAATTATTCTCTGAGATCTCTGTGGTGTAAAAAAATCGCTCAATTTAGGTTACACTTGAAAATTTCTCTTGGCAGGAAAGCAAACTTGTCTTATCCCCAGCTTTTGTTCCGAAAACATTATCTTTTCCTTCTTTTTCTCTTATTCTGCAGCCTGCCGGCAACCTCCTGGGGCCATCCGGTGGAGGAAACCCTGAGCAATGGCCTGAAGGTCTTAATTCTGAAAAACCCGGGTACCTCTTCGGTTGCGGTGGACCTCTGGGTAAAGACCGGTTCGCGCTATGAACCCCCTAAAACCAATGGGATCTCCCATTTTGTGGAGCACCTCCTCTTCAAGGGAACATCCAAACGGACCGCCAAGGATATCTCCCGGGAAATTGCTGCGGTGGGGGGCATCCTGAACGGATATACCCATTGGGAATACACCCAGTTGCACATTTCCCTGCTTCCTCTTCACCTGGGCTTGGCCTTGGAAATTCTATCCGACATCGGTCAAAATTCCTTAATGGCTGAAGAGATGGTCGCCAAAGAAAGGAACGTAATTCTGGAAGAGATCTCCCTGGCCAATATCTACCCTCCCAGCTATATCCTGAACTTGGTTTCCAGCACCCTCTTCCCGGAGAACCCCTTGGGAATGCCCATTGCCGGAACCAAAAAAACAGTGGGGGCGATTCGCCGGCAAGACCTTCTTCAGTTTTACCGCAACTATTATGTCCCCAACAATATTTTCCTCACCATTGTCGGCAACGTAGATCCGCCGACGGCTCTGGGACTGATCCGGGAAAAATTTGCCTCATGGCCCCAAGGGAGCCAATTTCCTCCTTCCCCCTTCCCTCCCTATCGCCAGGAAAAACTCATAGAAGTCCGGCAGAGAAAATTTCTTGATCAAGCCATCGTGGTCCTTGCTCTCCAGGCGATGGCCCTGGGAGACATTGACCGTCCGGCTTTCGAAATTATCAACGCCACCTTGGGATCGGGAGGCAATTCCCGCCTTTACCAGGAAATCCGCGAGAAAAGAGGTTTGGCTTATTTGGTGGGTTCTCTTTACCATCCTCTCTCGGATACAGGGCTTTGGGCCACCTATGCCGGTACCGACCCCAAGAATATAGAACAAATACAATCCATCTTTTTCCAACAGATAAAAAAAATCCAACAAGAACCCCTATCGCCACGTGAACTCGAGGAAATTAAAAATTATATCCGGGGCCGGACACTCATCCGTAACGAAAATAACAGTACTTTAGCCGAGTTCGTAGGCCAAGGCCTTTTGGCTGGGTCCTGGTCCTTGCCGGAGGAATTCATATCTAAGATACAGAAAGTGAGGGCCGAAGATGTAAGGCGGGTGGCTCGCACCTACCTGAGAGAAGACCAGCGCAATGTAATTATCCTCAAACCCTATCCGGGATTAAGGCTACTGCGGAGACTCTTCTGAATGCGGAATGCAGATTGCGGAATGGGGAATACGAAATAAGACCAAAAATGATAAAAATTACTTTATCGCAAGGAGAAATTTAAAAAAAGTGAAAAATATATAGGGAGAAAAGTTGACTTTCCTTGATAACTTTAATAGTATGAGGATTTTAATTTCCTGATCTCCTTCGGTTAGAGGGTTTCGATTAAAGCTTTGTTTTGAAAAAGATTCCGACTGTCGTTCGATTTTTTTATTTCTTTTTGGGTGCTTTCATTAGTTGGGAGGTTTTTTGGGCCCCGGCGGT
>JAOUFX010000323.1 GCA_029857975.1 Deltaproteobacteria bacterium
TGACGACTGCCAGGGCCTGGGGTATGGGGATTCCTTCTTTTTGTACACAATCCCGAAACTCCTCGATGAGCGTTCCGATTCTGGTGTAATCGATCTTCCCGTCAGCCAATACCCGGCTCGCGTTGCCATCCGAGGAGAAGGTGACTTGCTCGAGAGGGCCCCCGGCATCCAGGTAGCGCTTCAAGGCTGAGCTGGGTTTCACCGCCTGCGGCCGTTCCGGCGGGCGAATGCAGGAGGTCAGGTCGATCCATCCCCCTCTCCTGGCATACGCAAAAGCCCGCTCCAGAAGGGCGGGGGAATGGTTCACGTGCGTGAAGACGACCTGCTGCCGCGATAGGCCTCTTTGCTGCAGTATGGACTCGATGACTCCGATCCACTCGGCCGCCGTTGCGGACAGGTGAACATGGACCACGCCGCATTTTCCGCTCAGGGCGGCGGCCCGCCGGGATTCGGTTAAGAGGTTTTCCAGGGCGAGCAAATCAGGCCGCGGATAAACAGGCTCTCCCAGCCCTGTTTTCACTCCAATGATCTCGGCGATGTACGAAATATCCTTTTCCACAGAGCCGGTGAGCGTCACCGGGGGAAAGAGAACGGAGCCGGCGTACATGAAGGCATTCAGCCCGGAGAGGTTCAGGGCCTTCACCTTCACGAGCAGGGTGGGGAGGAGCTTGGAAATCGTGTCTGTACCCACCGTGCCAACCAGCGTCGTAATTCCGGACATGACGATATCGCGCGAAAAAACCTCTTTTACCCGGCTCCGCGGTCCGCCGCTGCCTCCGCCGCCGATAATATGCACGTGCGGGTCGATAAAACCCGGAAAGATGAATTTCCCGGGGGCCTTGACCACCTCCACTTGGGGGAAGACTCCCTCAGGGATGGAAATTTCCCGGTCGATCCGTTCGATCTTCCCGTTGGCGATGAGAAGATCCTTGGGGCCGGAGTCATCGGGGCTGAATAGATAACCCCCTTTAATGATCGTTAGCATGAAACCTCTCCTGAATGCATGGTTTCTATGAATGAATTGTTTAGTTCCCGCTTCCGCCTCTTCGTGAGCAATCTATCCTAATGACGGGACGGTAAGGGGCAGGAGCACGGGTAAAAAAACGTTTCGAGGCTGAATTCCTTCACCCTTACGGATTACGGCCTGCTGTCTCCCTGTTTACGCTTCACCCATACAGTTACCTGCATAGATGCAAAACTCGTTTCTGACGGTCGGCTAACTTTGTCAGGCTGGCTTCTCAACCAACTGGATTCTCCAGACTTTGCCCGGGGCACTAAGAACTCGCTTTGGGGTGGCTTGAATATACAAAAAGGGGAATTGGGTGTCAAGGAAATTGCCACAAGATCTTGGGGTTGTTGGGGGGCCTTTTCAGCGGGGATTCGGGGGATTTTTTGGATAGAAATGGAGAGGGGGCGCTTTCTTAGGGAGAAAGCAACAATCGCAAATTGTTCAGGGGGAGGGATTTCATATATTCAATCCATGCATTTGGAGGGACTTCCGTTTGGTTCATGGTTATGGAAATAAAGACCAGAGAAATCGCAGTCCCTCCTTTTAAGGCCAACCTTACTTACCGTTTTTAGTGCGAACTATTTTCCCCCTTTAAAAGCAAAGCACAAGTCTTGATAGAACCACAAAGGCTTCTGCTCCTTGGCAAAATAGGTTGTTTGATCCTAACTTTACCCTTCTTTCTCAGATCCGCCAGCCAGAAGTATACATAGGCGGCGGCAACCAGAGTGATCGAAGCTGCGATCATGAACAAGATAATAAAATAAAATTCAGCCTGCTTCGGAGCCATCGGAAAGCACAGAAATTCAACCTCAAAGTTCACTAAGATAGCCTTTTTTCATTTTTCCCGGTTGCGCACCAATAAGAATCAGAAGTTCCAATTGTCCTTTATCCTAATGCAACCTCACGCTTTGGCCGCCCAACACGATGATGACGCGCATGGCCAGAATTCCGCAAAGGATTAAACTGCAAGCAGCATATTGCCCTATGGGATGAAGCCTAATTGGCTTGATAGAAAGCAGGATTACAGGAATCAGCCCTCCCAGGGTAAGCTCAACCCCCAGAAATAGATGAGACCATTCCCCTTGGGTGAGCAACAGATACATTTCGTACTCTTCCTTCCTGGAGTTGGCCAACACCGCGATGTCGCAGGCCATGAGAAATATTTCGATGATTAGAAAGATATACATCATGATGATCAGGGTATTGGTGATCCTTAGATCCGCAGCTTTTTGCTGCTCATCCTGAGCTAAGTAGTGTCTGCGGAGGTTGAGAATGATGATGATCAAAGCCAGCCCGGAAACCATGGCGGAAACCAGGAAAAGAATGGGATTTAGGGAAGTATTCCAGAAGGCCCGGCCTTTCGCTAAGGCCAGGATGAAACCGGTGTAACCATGCACGCTGATTGCAATGGGGAAACCACAGAGACCCCAGATTTTGGCCGCACGATAATTCCCTTTGAACACATACCAGGTATAGATCACACCGATCGGGGGATAGGCGGTTAAGAATAAAGTACCCCAGCTAATGGCCGAACGCCAATTAAGAAAGGAGAAAAGGTGCCAGAACCGGAACGGCTGGTTAAGGTCAAGAATAAGAAAGAAGGGGGCGATAGCCAAAACGACCAGCGCGCCTACTGCTCCGATCTTGCCAATGGACTTCCACTCTTGTTTCCCCAGCAGGGTGGCCACCACCGAAGTCGTGTAGAAACCCATATGCAGGCCGGTGATGTAGAAGTAAACGGCAATGGAGTACCCCAGGGGAATAACATGAGGCACGTTGTACAGTGCTTGAATGGGTATGTACGTTTCCATGGCGCTCCTCCTTTGGTCTTCATTATGAAGAGATTATGTGGGCCAGGAAAATTCAACGACATTACAAGCCGACATTTCTCATGCATGCAAAATACCATAGGAGTAAATACAAATGGGTTATGGAATAGCTACATATTGGATACAAATCGGATATGTCGAGGTTACGAGAGGGTTACGAATTTGTTAAAGAAAGAGAAAACATTTAAGAAAACAGATTGCTTATAGATTGGCTACGGATTGGTTACAAATTCATTAAAGATAGAAAAAAAATTAAGAGTCGGGAAAATTATGAAAAAATCCAAAGGGAAAATAGAGCGGTTACTTTAACTCAACAGAAGGTAACAAACTGGTTTTACCAGTGGGACTTGAAAGGGTGTGACCGTTGAGGCATAACATCCTCCTGTGGCTTGATGGGCAGGGAAACATACTCAGGAGGATGTTATGAAGGAAGGTTTTTAATGGTCGCAGGCTTATCGAAGTTTATCATTCCAAGTGGGATTGCCAATCCCATTTGGTGTTTATCTCCCCAAAGCGGCGCAAGGCCCTGTCTGGGCAAGAGTGGTGCCTTTTAGGGGAGATTTTCCATGCGACACCCCCACATTCATCAAGACGCCCGCTCTACAGATGGGTTCTGACTGTTCAGCAGGGATTGATAAATCGCTTCCGTTTTCCGGGAGGGCATAATGCCCATGACTTCAGAAATAATTTTCCGGAAACGCCTATATACTGCAATCCCCTCGTTGCTTTGGCCTATCTGTAGGTAACAAATCATGAGATTCTGATAAAATTCCTCAGGAAGGGGATCAACCTCGATCGCTTTTTCATAATGTTCCACTGCCTCTTTCCATTCTTTTTCTTCCTGTAGGTGCTCTCCTAACCTGTTTATTAGAAAGAGAAATTTTCTTCGTAAACGCTCACGCTGGAAAGATGTCCAATCATATGCCTCGTCACATTTAAGAAAGTTGCCTTCATAAAGGGCCAGGGCCGCTTCTGTGAGCCTTATGGCCTTCCCAAAGCGGTCTAACGACCGTTTATCTTCCCAGGCCTTCTTGGCCTGTAAAGAAATTTCTTCGAAGGCCCAGGTATCCACCCAGCAGGTCTCTGGATTAAAACCAACTTTGCCTCCTTGTAACTCTATCACATCTTTTACCCCCAGCAACTGACGGAGACGTGAAAGAAGTGTCTTGAAAGCTATATGGGCTGTATCTCCTTCACTTTCAGGCCAGAGGAGATCAGTGACCTGTTCTTGTCTGACATCTTTTCCCCCTAAGGCAATCAGAGCCTTCAGCATTAAGAAGGCCTTCTGAGGGGCCTTTCCAGAAAAGACCAGGCGTTTCCCATCTTTTTTCAATTTGAATTGGCCAAGGGTATAGATCTTTAAAGGCCATGGCCAATTTTCTAAAGTCCGACCCAAAATATCGGGGAGGAGTTTGCGTTTGCGGATCAGATTCCGCACATATTCAACCTCGATTCCCTCAGCCAAGGCCTTTGCACAAAGGCGGGCCATAACCGACGCCTCCCACCAGTAGTACATCGATATATACCCCTGGCTCTTTCCCAAGGTCATTGCCCTGCGCAGGAATTCCAGTCCTCCAGATTCCTCTCCCTCATCCAGGCTAAACTGGGCTTGAGCCATTCGATACAGGTACTCCAAAACCAAGCTTCCGGACCGTAGAATAAGTTCGCCGGCAAGATCGAGTTGAACCGTAGCATTCTTAATTTCGCCGGCCGACTTCAATATTTGGGCCATTTCCAGACGGCAGAGAATTTCCTGGGAAGAGGAGCCAGTTTTTAAAGCCAGGTTCACGGCGGCCTTTGAATCGAAAAGCGCATTCGAGTAATCTCCAAGGACCAGGTAATACCATGCTGATAAGTAATGGTATTGGGAGATAACGAGAGGCTGGGTGCATTTTATGGTGGAGTGCATTTCCTGGAGGAATTCGCCGGCTTTTGCCAGATCACCTTTATTCAAACAAGCCACAACTGCCTGAGTAGGGAGCATGGCATTCCAAAAGCAGATCCCAGTCCTGCGGGCAGTTTTCATCCCCTCCTGAACGCTCCTTAGGGCCGAGTCGTAATCTGCTGTGGGACCCAGATTCAATACACATGCTTCCATCCATTTC
>JAOUFX010000325.1 GCA_029857975.1 Deltaproteobacteria bacterium
CTACCAACCGATGAACATAACAAGTTTATTATGCAAACAATGGAGGGTAAATTAAGGGTAAGAGCGAATGGATACAGGATAACGGAGCAGGTTATCACCGCTTCTGTTATTCCCACATCGCACTTGGTAAAGTTGGTCCCTTTCACCCCCAAAGCCCTCTACCTTTCCATGTATGGCATAGGGGAGAGATCTTTGCGAGAATCTGCCCTTAAGCTCGTCCAAGAAACCGAACTCAATGCCCTGGTCATAGATATTAAGGGGGATAGAGGCTTGATCCCATATAAAAGCTCAATCCCCCTGGCTTCAGATGTTGGCGCCCAACGGATCATCACCGTAAAAGACATAGGTAGTTTGATAAAATCTCTGAAGGGGAGGGGCATATACACTATTGCCCGGATCGTGGTATTTAAAGACAATCCCCTCGCTCTGGCCAGGCCCGATTTGGCGGTGAAGAATCAGAGTGGAGGAATATGGAGAGACCGAGAAAATCTGGGCTGGGTAGATCCATTCAAAAAAGAAATATGGGATTACAACATTAACATTGCGATGGAGGCCGCCCAATACGGGTTTGACGAGATACAGTTTGACTATGTTCGATTTCCTGATTCCTCCGCACCCCGATTTTCCATGCCCAACACTGAGGAAAACCGGGTAAGAGCCATCTCTGAATTTCTCAGAGAAGCGAAACGCAGGCTTATGCCTTATAATGTCTTCATTGCGGCGGACATCTTCGGCTACGTTTGCTGGAATCTCAATGATACATTCATTGGCCAAAGATTGGATGCCCTTATGCCCCATCTTGATTATCTATCCCCCATGCTTTACCCCTCGGGCTTTCAATATGGGATACCAGGTTATCGAATTCCTGTCGAAAATCCTTATGAAATTGTTTATCTCACCCTTAAAAGGGCCCAGGAGCGCACCAACCTTCCCTCAATTCGCTTCCGGCCATGGCTACAAGCATTCAGAGATTATGGATTTGACCGGAGGTCCTTTAATGATAAGGAAATAAGGGACCAGATCAATGCTGCCGAAAATTTTGGTTCCCAGGGTTGGATGCTTTGGAATCCGCGTAATATTTATTCATCGGACGGGCTGAGAAAAAGAGAACCGGGAACAGTTATAACGAGTCTTGTTCCCTCCCTGAAAAACTAATAAGATAAATAAGAATTAGGACGACGATAAACCCAGTAAAAGTTTAAAGGGCTGAAAGACTGTGAAACGACTGGGAAGGGTTTTCTTCTCTCTAGCGTTATGCTTTGTGATTGGACTTCTGGAAGGGCCTTCCGCATACTCCTCTCAGGTATTGCGTCCGGAGCAACTGTCCCCCATTGCCAAGATTGTTGAGAAAGCGATTTGCGTCGGCCAGATCCCTGGAGCGGTGGTTCTGATCGGAAACCAGGGTAAGATTGTCTACCGTCAAGCCTTCGGCCACCGCTTGATAAAGCCGAAAAAGCGGGCATTGACTCCAAACATCATCTTCGATATTGCTTCTCTTACTAAAGTAATCGCCACCACTACCGCTGTGATGCAGCTTGTGGAGAGGGGACAATTGAGTCTCGAAGACCCGGTGGCTAAATATTGGCCGGAGTTTAAGACCAATGAGAGGGAGCAGATAACGGTAAGGCAACTCCTCACCCATTATTCAGGGCTGCCGCCCAGTCTAAGCCTGAAACCCGAATGGTCGGGATACGAAATGGCTCTCCAAAAAATTGTTGAGAAGAAACCAATATCTCCTCCGGGGAAATATTTTATATATTCCGATATTAACTTTATTATCTTAGGTGAGCTCATCCAGCGGATTTCCGGCCAATCGCTCGATGTATACTGCAGAGATCAAATATTCAAGCCCCTCAGGATGAAGGATACCTGCTTCAAGCCTCCACGGGATCTATATGCGCGCATTGGCCCTACCAGGGGGGATGGAATCGGGAGAGTTCATGATCCCATAGCCTACAGGATGGGTGGCGTGGCCGGACATGCCGGTCTTTTTTCCACTGCCGATGACCTTTCAATCTTCGCCCAAACACTCCTCGATGGGGGGAGAAACCAGAATGTGCAAATTCTTAGCCCGTTCACGAGCGAGAAGATGACCACGCCCCAATCCCCCCCTGACAAAATGCCGTGGAGGGGACTTGGCTGGGATATAGATGCGCCTTTTTGCTCCAATCGGACTGAATTGTTTCCAGCGGGTTCTTACGGCCATAAAGGCTACACGGGAACCGGGATCTGGATCGATCCAGTTTCTAAAACCTATATCATAATTCTGACCAACCGGGTTTACCCGAGTGAGAAAGGAGATGCTGAGCCGCTTCGGGCTCAGATCATTTCTCTTGTAGCTGATGTGTTGGGACCACTTTCGGAGGGACAGGCTCTGGCAAGCAGACCAACCTTAGTGGATTATATTGAGCAGGTGAAGAGCCACAGTGGGAGGGTACAAACTGGAATCGATGTTCTGGTTGCAAGAAGGTTTAGGCCTATGGTCGGGTTACGTGTGGGACTGATAACAAACCATTCCGGGGTGGATTCAGCAGGGCGGAGGAATATAGACCTTTTTTACAAGGCCCCTGGCGTAAAACTAGTGGCCATCTTCAGCCCGGAACACGGCATGTCTGGTAAAGGGGAGGGAAAAGTTTCTTCAACCAAAGAGCCCTTCACAGGCCTGCCCGTTTACAGCCTCTATGGAGATATCGTGCGGCCAACCAAAAAGATGTTGAGTGGCCTGGATACATTGGTCTTTGATATCCAGGATGTGGGGGTTCGTTTCTACACCTACATAACCACAATGGGTTATGCCATGGAAGCTGCTGCCGAGAATGGGATTCCTTTTTACGTCCTCGACCGGCCTAACCCTATCACCGGTTCGTTGGTTCAGGGACCCGTCATGGACCAAGAGTTGAAGTCTTTTACTGGTTATTTCCCCATGCCGATTCGGCACGGCATGACGGTGGGGGAGCTGGCGAAAATGTTTAACGCCGAAAACAGGATTAATGCGAAGTTACATGTCGTCAAGATGAACGGCTACAAACGTACCGATTGGTATGACGAGACCAGCCTGCGGTGGGTGAACCCTTCGCCGAACTTGCGCACTCTCACGCAAGCTACCCTATACCCCGGAGTGGCGATGGTCGAGGGGGCAAACGTGAGTGTTGGAAGAGGGACTGCCAAACCTTTCGAGATCCTCGGCTCCCCTTGGATAAAGGCTAAAGAATTCGCGAAGTATCTAATGAATCGGGAAATCAATGGCGTCACGTTCTTGCCTGCGGATTTCATACCCAGAAGCAGTCGTTTCAAGAATGAGGTGTGTCACGGTGTTCAGATTGTCCTGACCGATCGCCAGACCCTGGACTCCGCAGCCCTAGGGGTGGAAATCATAAGCGCTCTTTATCAACTTTATCCTCAGGATTTTCAGATCGATAAAACACTACCCCTTGTCGGGGCGCAATGGGTTCTGCAGGCTATCAAGGATGGTAAAGCCCCTAACTTTATCGTGGGGAATTGGGAGGAATCTCTTGATCAGTTCCTGAAGCTCCGGTCAAAATATTTGCTCTATTAACCTGATCTCATTATATATTGTTTTTTTGGACCATTGGGAGTCGTGTTCAAACTGGAAGGTATCAACCTTTCTCATAGCTTTCCCCCCCTAACCGCTATTTATCCTGGCGGTTTAATACTCGAATTAATTATTGTATAGCAAAAAAGTTGCGCCATTATCACCGACCGCCTCCTGGAACTGACCCGCAGCCCCTTGGACCTGATCCAGAAAAGGAAAAACCCTCTCCGAAACCCTGAGTCAAAGTAGGGCGCCATGGTTAGGTTGATCGGTTTACTGGGATACGTAGGGGAACAACTGTTAAAAAAATACTCTTACCCTAAATATAGTCAAGAGGAAAATTGCCCATGGAAACGGCTTCGGCTTTCAAGCCCAAGTTGAAGATTATCATTTGAATTGTTGCATCCTTATGAAAAATACCAAAAACAACAGTTCAGGAAGAAATTAAACAAACCCCACCTCTCTTTCAAGAAATGGGGTTTCAATTTCTCCTTACCATATCTTCCCTCCGAGCAAGGGGATTGGGGAGCGTATTTCTATGGGGATGATAGCAGATTGGGAAGGATGTCAATAAGCAAAAACTGAAAAGTCCGGGTGAAAGTCCCTTGCAATGGGGCTTTTTTATTATCCAAGAATCAACTATACTTAGAATTTAGGAGGACATGACAATGTACCCAGGAGAACATTTCTGGTGGGGAGGTTGGTGGATGTTCCCCATGGCAATGCCGATCATCATACTGGTTGCTTTGGTGGTGGTTCTTTACCTCTTGTTTGGGCGCGGCGGGCTTAGGGCGCCCTGGTGGGATAGATACCCTCACCGAGAATCGGAATCAGCCCTGGATATTTTAAAGAAAAGATACGCCAAAGGGGAAATCACCAGGGAGGAGTTTGATCAGATGAAGAAGGACCTCCTGAGCTAATAGCGAGAAACAAAATGGGCAAAGAAGTTCTTGAAGCCCGGAACAAACAATGGGAACAAACATTCACAGAGAAGCCTGACATGTTTAGGGTCGAGGCAAGTGATTCCGCCCGGAAAAGCATGGGCGTGAGATTTTACAGGGGGTAAGATGATAAAAAAATGGATTCTCTTAGCCATTTTGTGCACTGTTCTTATTTGGGTGCCGGTAATAGCCAATGCCAGACGCGAAGGTGGCCGACACGAAGGTGGCCGAGGCGATGGGGACTTTCTCCCTGGGTTTTGCCTCGGAGGGGCTTTGGGAGGAGCCTTGGGCTGTATGGCCGCCTCCCGTCCGATGGAACCCCCGCCGCCGCCTCCCCCGCCAATGTGTTATCGTGAGGTGCCCGGCCATTGGGAGGAGCGGTGGAATCCGAATTCCGGTTATTACGAACGGGTGTGGATTCCTCCGCACACTGAACGTTATCCC
>JAOUFX010000326.1 GCA_029857975.1 Deltaproteobacteria bacterium
AGCCTCTTTTGAATCCGATCTTTTAGACCTTCAATATTCTCCTTTCTGATTGCCTCGAGTTTCTCTTGGCTAATATATCCCGACACCATGGATTCAGCCGTGGGAGATAATTTTTCTAAGATGTTCAAAATGTGAATTTTGGCATCATGTTTTTCGGCGGAATTGACGGCGTAGCGGAAAGCATAGGCTGAATTCTTGCTCAGATCTGTGGCGTATAAAATCTTGTTGATCTTGGGAATCATGGCATTTCCTCCTTTATAGGCTTAGCGCCTGGATCGAAGCTTTGCTGTTCTTCTTGGTATTATTTTGGCCATCCTTTTCTGGAATGATTCCATTCCCTTTAGGGAAAAATATTCATTCCTTACTGGAAACAGTCCCATCTTAGTTTTTACTTCTTGAGAAGGCTACGGGTTAAGTCGGGATATTTATTTTAGTGATGGATCTTTATTAATGTAAGCATGGCGGAAAAATATGTCAAGCAGATTATGGGCTTGCCACCCCTCATTTTTCTTATATGGCTGTGCCAAGGCCCTGGATTTCTTGCCCTGTTTACCCTAATTCATCCAGAGCCCTTTTTAACCGTTCCATTCCGGCTTCCAGTTTTTCTATCGATGTGGCAAAGGAGATCCGAAAATGTTTCTGGCCATTCGCGCCAAATTCGGTCCCGCTCCTCACTAAGATTCCCTTGGTAAACAAATAATCCGTCATTTCCCGACTGGTGAAGGAATGCTGGAACCGGGGAAAGAAATAAAAAGCTCCTTCACAGGCAGAGGCGGAGAGTCTCTCCATCTCCCTCAGCTTCTGTTCGACCAACCGCTTGCGTCTTTCATACTCCTTCCTCATCGACTCCACGCAATCCTGAGAGCCCTTGATGGCTGCGATACAGGCCCGTTGGGCCACGGTGTTGGGACAGGTGACCAAAGCCTTGTGAAATGTGACCAGATCTTTGATGATCTGAGAATCCGCCACTAAGTACCCCACTCTCCAACCGGTCATGGCATAGGTCTTCGAAAAACTATTGAGGAGAATAGCCTGTTTTTCCATTTCTTCAACCTGGCAGATTGAAAAATGTTTAATCCCACCATAGAGGTACTTGTAATAAACTTCATCCACAATCATAAGCAGACCCTGTTCCCGGGCAATCCGGGCGAGACGGCGGATCTCCTTCTCCGGCACCACCCTTCCGGTTGGATTGCTGGGGTTGGATATGAAGATCAGCTTCGTTTTTTTAGATATCCGCCCTTCAATGGTTGGGAAATCGAGATGAAAATTCTCCATCAGGGGGACAAAAATAGTGCGCCCGTCAAAAAGCGCAACGGAATCGGCATAGGCAGAGTACTCGGGGTCCAGGATTAATACTTCATCGCCGGGATTGAGATAGGTGGCACAGATTAAGTGGATGGCCTCCATTCCCCCCACGGTAATCAGGACCTCATCCGGTTTGCGCTGTACGCCATAGTCGCGTTGCAGGCTAAAACAGATGGCTTCCCTGAGTTCTTCGTCTCCGAAGGCATTTCCATAGTGGGTAAAATTATCTCTCATGGCCCTGGTGGCCGCTTCCTGAATATGGAGGGGGGTGGGTAAATCAGGCTCCCCTAAATCCAACCGGATGGCGTCTTGGGGGATACTAATCTTTCTTTGGGACCGTTCCGAACCTTGTAGTCGCTTGACCCTGGCAGATTTTTCCAACATCCTAATTCTCCTCAATAAAATTCAATAGGACGCAGATTTACGCAAAAAAACACTCTCCTGGCACCACGGAACGTTTTGACAAATGAGCGGAAAACATAATCCACAACGTCCTAATTTTATACTACAGATTTGGTTTTTGATCGATTAACTTCTTTAATCTCCTTGGGGGATAAAGGCAGGATCTCTAACAGAGTTGTTCAGAAAGCTTCTGCTTTTACCCTATGTGTTCAGCTTCTCTGCCCGCAGCCGGTGCCTTTTATCAGCGGAGAAGATCGTCTTGCGTAAACGGATACTGCGGGGGGTGACTTCCACCATTTCGTCGTCCTTGATGAACTCAATGGCTCGCTCCATGGTCAACGGAATCACCGGGGTCAGTTGAATGCCGTCGTCCTTGTTGGAGGCACGCATGTTGGTCAATTTCTTCATCTTACAGGGGTTGACATTGATGTCGTTCTCCCGGTTGTGCTCCCCGATGATCATTCCCTCGTAGACCGGCTCTCCGGGCGTCAAAAAGAGGCTACCCCGGGGCTCTAAGTTGAAAAGGGCGTAGGACACGGCCTCCCCTTCCCGGTCGGAGACCAGGGATCCGGTCATGCGCAGGGGGAAGTCCCCGCGGTACTCCTCGTAGCCTTTCAGGTAGGAGTTCATGATCCCGGTTCCCTTGGTGTCGGTCAGAAATTCATTGCGGTATCCGATCAGGGAGCGCGAAGGGATGGTGAACTCCAGACGGACGCGGCCGCTTCCGTGGTTCACCAGGTTCACCATGCGCCCCTTCCGGCGGGAGAGTTTCTCGGAGATTATGCCGATGAAGTTCTCGGCGCAGTCGATGAAAAGGTGTTCGATAGGCTCAAGGGTTTTCCCGCCTCTCTGCTTATAGATGACCTGGGGGCGGCCGACCGTAAGCTCAAACCCCTCCCGCCGCATGGTCTCGATCAGGATGGCCATCTGAAACTCCCCGCGCCCCTTGACGATGAAGCTGTCCGCCTCCTCTGCGTCTTCCATGCGGATGGCTACGTTGCGCAGGGATTCCCTATAGAGGCGCTCGCGGATCTTGCCCGGTTGCACGTACTTCCCTTCTTTCCCGGACAAGGGAGAGATGTTGCTGGTGAAGAGCATCGAGATGGTCGGCTCGTCGACGGAGATCCGCGGCAGGGCCTTGGGGGCCTCGCGGGTGCAGATGGTGTCGCCGATTTCCACGTCATCGATCCCCGCCAGGATGATAATATCCCCCGGCTGGGCCGATTCTACTTCTTGCAGGTTGATACCGTCGTACACCTGGAGTTTGGAGATCCGGAGCGGGATGTCCTTCCCTTCCCTGTTCAGGCAGACCAGGTCCTCATGGCACCCCGCTGTGCCGTGAAAGACCTTGCCCACGGCCAGGCGCCCGAGGTAATCGGAGTAGTCCAGGTCGGCCACCAGCATCTGGAACGGCTCGTCAGGGTCATACGTGGGCGGCGGGATCTCGTCGAGGATGGCCTGGAAGAGGGGCGTAAGGTCCTGTCCCTTCTCCTCCGCGGTTTTCTGAGCGACCCCTTCCCTGCCAATGGCGTAGAGAATAGGAAAATCGATCTGGTCTTCCGTGGCGTCCAGATCGAAGAAGAGGTTGTAGATTTCGTCTCGCACCTCCTGCGGCCGGGCGTCCTTGCGGTCAATCTTGTTGATTACCACGATGATCTTCAAGCCGGATTCCAGGGCCTTCTTGAGTACAAACCTCGTCTGGGGCAAAGGGCCTTCTGAGGCGTCCACCAGCAGGAGGGCACCGTCTACCATCATGAGCGCCCGCTCCACCTCCCCGCCGAAGTCAGCATGGCCCGGAGTGTCCAGGATGTTGATCTTGACGTCGTGCCAGTAGACCGAACAGTTCTTGGCAGCGATGGTGATTCCTCGCTCTCGCTCCAGATCCAGAGAGTCCATGACCCTCTCCACCACCACCTGGCCGGCGCGGAATACGCCGCTTTGTTTAAACATATAGTCCACCAAAGTGGTTTTGCCGTGGTCGACGTGGGCGATAATGGCTATGTTTCTTAATTTTAAATTGGGTACGTTTCTTTTCATAATTTTCTTAATAAAACCTAAATTGAGCGATTTTTTTACACCACAGAGATCTCAGAGAATAATTTCATAGTTAAAAAACAAAATAAGCTCAATATTTTCTCCGTGTTCTCATGTAATAAATTCGCCAGATAGAATATTGTGTTGTTTTGACGATTTTATCTTAATTTTCCTCTGTACTACTAACGTTCAATTTCTGAAAATTTTATTAAACATATTTTAATTTTATCTGTGTTTATCTGCGTTAATCAGCGTCCAATAAATTTTTGGTTGCGGCTATGCCGCTCTGTGCCCTCTGTGGTAAATCGCCTTTTTTAGGTAAAATCTTTTTATTCGCTTTGGGCATAATGAACAAATCTTCTTTCGCCATCTGGGATTGAAAAACATAAGTGGCAGAAAAAAGTAGGGAGGAGCCGAAGAAATTTCCATAAAACCCTTTCGGCTTTCAATACGACCCGTATATCGTTATATTATACAATACCTAATCAGAAATTTATATATTTGAAATTGGATAGATTGTTCCCTTCCTTCCATGATTTTTTAAATTTAATAGGACGCAGATTTACGCGGATAACCGCAGACAATTATTTTCTTTTTAATTTATCCTGATAATCTGTGTACATCCGTGTCCAAAAAAGGAATTTCCTATACAATAAATTTGGTATAAAGTCTATTAGGATTCATTTTGCGTGCAGCACAAATCACGCCATGTATCGATTACCGCGGTTGAGGCCGGCCTGGAGCGAACAGCCGGCCTCAACGCCCTTATTGGCGGGATTCCTATGACGCGAAAACAAGAGAAAAGGTTATCTTCGCCTCACGGCCCCCTTGGGTCGCGGGGAATTGCCATTTTTTCACCTGCTCGATGATGGCCTGCTGGAAACGGCCGTTTTTCAAAAAACTGGAAAGGATGTTCACATTTTTCACCTTGCCATCCTGCCCGACAGCCAGTCTGAGAATGAGTTTTCCTCCCGGCTCGCTCGCGAGAAAAGACTTTTCCATGGCGATGATCTTCTTCCGGATTATGCTGAGAACGGTCTCTGGCGACAATCCCTCCGATACCGTTACATCTTGTAACACTACTTTTCTTTCGTCTTCCTCTTTCAGGCTTGTTTGCTCCCGGAGAGTCTTGTCTTCCAATTCCGCGGGAGCCGCCCTTAAGCCCATGAGGGGGGCGCAGGCACGACTCA
>JAOUFX010000327.1 GCA_029857975.1 Deltaproteobacteria bacterium
GACTAAAAGATGGGCCATGATCATCGATGAAGAGATCTGCTGGGGGTGCGACACCTGCGAGCTGGCCTGCAAGCAAGAGAATAACCCACCGGAAGGCTCTCGGTGGATCCAGGTGAAAACAAAAGGGGTTCAAAGAGTCGATGGACGGCTTAGGCTGACCTTTCTTCCGGCTCGCTGCCTTCAATGCTCCAAACCCCCTTGTAAAGAGGCCTGTCCGGTTGATGCCGTCCATCAGCGGACGGATGGCATCGTCCTCGTTGATCCGGAAGCCTGTATCGGTTGTAAAGCCTGCCTCGAGGCCTGTCCTTTTGGAGTAATGCAGTTTAATACCGATAAAGGTGTGGCTGAAAAATGCCATCTCTGTTACCACCGAATTGATCGAGGAGAAAGGCCGGCCTGCGTCGATAAATGCCTTGGACGCTGCATCCATTTTGGCGAAGTCAAGGACCTCCTCACCCAATGGCCGGATCGTCGTTGGCAGTTTGGCAAAGAATAGGAACAAAAAGGAATCATCACTCCCGGATGGTCATCTTCCATCCTGATGGATCGCTGAGCTTGCAACGGTAGTTCTGGTTCCAACTATGGCAAGACATACTTAGTGGTGTACCCCCGAAGCCATCCCCAATATCTTGGAGAGCATCCTAATGGATTTCTTCCTTGATTGCCCATTTTCGTTCCACAGTACAAAATTACAACCCGAAATCATTCATATGAACTTGCTTTCCAGGATCAAACGAATAGATTCTATAGGCTTATTTGTTTCAATCTCTGTCGTAAATTAGCCTTAAAATACAGTCTCTTTCTTTAAGAAATACTGTGTTGACCTTATTTTATTTACAAATCGCTCCGAGCATACTCTTAAGAAATTCAATAGAGTTTTTCCACCGACAAAGCTAAACTCTTCGAAGAAGAGGAAAGGAAAGAAGAGGCCGAACTGCCGATGGGAATCGTTAAGGGCTTAGGGCAGATAAGAAAAAGGGGAAGATTGATGACAGCTCATGGCGGGTGAAAGGAAGGATTGGAGACCTGTGAACATCTATTTTAGTGAAGCTTTAGCGTCAACCTGTAAATTTATAAAAACCTTAGAAGTACTGTTAACTCAAAAATCATTGGAGGAGCTAAATATGGAAAAGCGTACAACTGTTCTTATAACAATGGCAGTTCTGACCTGTTTTCTCGTTTTGTTTCTCTCCTCTCTATCCTTTTCTCAGCCACCTATTCGCTCGGAACGGCCTGGCCCTGTTCCTCCCCCCTCGCCTGAAATGAGGGGCCAACCGCCTCCTCAGTCCCATGACTTAGAAACAAGGGTTAATGAATTAGAAAGGCGCATAACAATTTTAGAGCGAAGAATAAACCAGCTATCCGGTAGTAAAGGGGGGCCTCCTGGTCAACCCCCTCCGCGCGAGTGGGGTCCTTCTGGCTCGCCCCCCCCTGCCGAGGTGATTCCTCCTGGTCCACCTCCCCCTGGTGGGCGGGGTCGCCCTTTTTCGCCCCAGCCTGTAGGGGAAGGTCAGCCTGTTCCCTCACAGGGTAGGTAAGGGGTTTTAATCTTTTCATCCTGGAGAGCCTCCGCACGCCTAAAGAGAGATTTCGGAATTCTGGGGACATATCACTTAATTCTTTTTGACACTTCTTGGGGAATAGGGTAGATTCGGGGCATGGCGAGGATGGCTCGTATTGTTGTGCCTGAATATCCTCATCATGTCACTCAACGAGGGGTCCGTTCTTTGCCCATTTTCCGGGGTGGGGAAGGCCGGCGATCTTACTTGGAATTTATGAGCCGGGAGACCCAACGCTTTCGGATAAGGATTTTGTCCTGGTGTTTCATGACAAACCACATATACCTGATCGCCGTTCCCGAAGATGAAAAAGCCCTTGCCCGGGCTATCGGAGAAGCACCCAAGCGATACAGCCGAATGCGGAACTTTGCGGAAGGGGTGCCGGAGGGGGCGAGCAAAAGGTGGATGTTTTGGTCATAGAGCGAAATTTGTTGGGGGTTGTAGCGAATTGGAGGGAGTTTCTTCAAGGAGTGGATTCAGGGGGAGAAAAGGATTCGCGACGCGCTACGAAAACGGGCCGTCCAGTGGTTGATCATGAGCATTTGGCACGCATTGAGAAAAAGACCGGCCGCAATTTGCAGAAGGGGAAACCAGGACGGAAACCGCCGGATTCTATGAAATAAGTGATGTGTCCCCCGTTTCCGCATGGTTTTAACCTGGATCCCAGTGTGGGGGAATTCCTGCTTTCCCACCCGGAAATCCAGATTCCAGAAGAAGGCAAGATTTATTCAGTCAATGAATCCTACGGGCATTACCGGGATGAACCAACCAAGAAGGCGGTTCCTACTTCAAAAGTCCGACCCATAAACGCGGGCAGCCTTATAGTCTGCCTTATATTGGCTCTCTGGTAGCCGATTTTCATCGCAATTTGCTGTCTGGCGGGATTTTCATGTACCCCGCCGATTTCCGGGAACCCCAAAAACCCCGCGGGAAATTGCGCCTCATGTGCGAGGCGAATCCCCTGGCCAAGATTGTAGAAGAAGCCAGGGCATGGCCACGGACGGAAAAACCCGCATCCTGGAAATTGAACCCCAAGAACTCCATCAGCGGGTCCCCCTGTTTATCGGGTCTAAGAACGATGTGCTGAAAGAGATGGAGTTTTATCAGGCTGGATCTTAAGTCTTGCTCCATCGATCAAAGTTGACATACTGATCGAGCTTAGGGGATTGAAAGCATGGCCGGGCTGATCGCCCTTGTAGGGGGTAACGAATTTCGTGGTAGCTGCGAGCCGATGGACCGGGCGTTGCTGGCCCGGCTAGGCAGCTACCCGCAGGTTCTCATTGTGCCCACGGCTGCAGCCCGTGAGAATCCTTCTCTGGCAGCGGAGAACGGCGTGCGTTATTTTCGCCACCTTGGGGCGCGAGCCGAAGCGGCTATGATCATCGATGCCGCAACAGCCCGCCGGGCCGATTTGGTTGCCCAGGTTGAGAATGCCGATCTGGTGTATTTTACCGGTGGGAATCCGGTTCACTTACTGGAGACGATGCGGGACTCCCCGGCATGGCAGGCGGCTTTGGAGGTATATGAAGGAGGACGGATGCTTGCCGGATCGAGCGCCGGAGCGATGATCTGCGGAGAAAGGATGTGGGCTCCCGGAGAAGGCTGGCGCAAAGGATTGGGTCTCGTCACCTGCATTGCGGTTATCCCTCACCACGCCAACCTGGCCGCTCGCTGGAATGCCGAACGCATGCGCGCCTCCCTGGAGCAGGGAATGATTCTCGTGGGGATCGATGAAGCAACTGCCCTGGTGGGTCCGCCATGGCAGGTTATAGGGCAGGGAGAAGTCGTGGTCTATCGAAGTGAAAAACCGTCTGTTTTCAAAGACAGTCAAACCGTTGAGCTTTGAATCTGGGCTGATGGCGCATCATTATCAACTATCAATTCATCAAGGATAGGCAGAGTCATGATTAGGAGAAGCCTTCATGGATCAGGTTCCATCCAGAGACCCCTCTTCCCTCGCGGGAGACAGTCGGGGGAGAAAGATGACCGGAGGAGGGGAAAACTGGGGTTTTCGGATAAAAACTAATTAAACAAAAAAACAAGGAGGCATCGTAATGGACAAATTCAGTACGGTTCGAGAAAAAGGAATTACGAAAGATTTATTCTCCATCGCCGGGAAAGTCGCGGTGGTTACCGGGGGCTCGCGCGGAATCGGGCTGATGATCACTCAGGGGTTCGTCGAGGCCGGAGCCAAGGTTTACATCTCCTCGCGCAAGAAAGAGGTGTGCGACAAGGTCGCGGCGGATCTTTCCAAGTTTGGCACCTGTATCTCCGTACCGGCCGACCTCTCCAAGGAGGAGGGAGTGAAAGAACTCGTTAAAGCCGTTAGCGCCAAGGAGTCGGCGTTGCACATCCTGGTCAATAACGCGGGGGCGAGCTGGGGAGCGCCTCTTGATAAGTTCCCGGCATCGGCCTGGGACAGAGTGCATGATTTGAACGTAAAGGCCATTTTTCTAACCACTCAGAATTTTCTGCCCCTCCTGGAAAAAGGGGCTCGCAAGGATGATCCGGCACGGGTCATTAATATCGGCTCCATCGACGGCATCCGCGTACCGGCGATGGATAATTTTTCTTATTCGGCGAGCAAGGCGGCGGTGCACCATATGACCGAAGTCCTCGCCAGCCATTTGGGCAAACGCGGAATCACCGTTAACGCGATTGCTCCCGGCCCCTTTGAGAGCAAGATGACCGAGTGGATGTTTGAACAGGTACTGGACAAGATCATTGCCGTCTGTCCCCTGGGACGGATCGGTACACCGCAAGACGTAGCCGGATTAGCCATTTTCCTGTCATCGCGGGCGGGGGCTTATTTGTCGGGTGCGATCATTCCCCTTGACGGCGGCATTACCACTTGCCATTGGTAATTTCATCCATTCCGCCCGGCGAAGAAGCTCTATCCTGAATTTATATGGTGCAATTGAATCCCATACTGCTGGTATTTCCGATCGCCTTTTTATTTCGATCGGGAACCCCACTATTTCTAAACCGGCTGAACATTTCTCATCTTCGTCGGCACGGCAGCACGATTCCTGACTTTGTTCAGCTCTAAGAGGAGCGGTTCGCAAGGCCGTACGGGTTCTGGCGGCCTTACCTCCAGAAGGTCATTGACCGCCGCCTGGACTGTGGCAACCTGCACCAGGGCTTTGATATCTTCTGGCCTTTTCCTGCAAGCGCCGTCCTTTCTGTCCTTCCTGCCATCAGAGGCGGGTGGTGGAATTCGGGGAATGGTGATGCACGAACGAGCTGAGTAAGGTTTCCCATGGGCATTTCATCTTCAGCATCCCGAAGATTTGACGGCGGTCCGTTTTCAATTATTTTAACCCGTAATATTTCCTATTCACTACGGGTCGCTACTCAACAGTAGGTGATAGTGT
>JAOUFX010000004.1 GCA_029857975.1 Deltaproteobacteria bacterium
CTTTTCATAATTCCCTCCAGAAGGTTTTGAGATAAGTCTTAAGGAATTTAAAAATTTTGTCACATTGTGTCACATTGTGGTATTTTCTGTCAAGAGGAAAATTTGCCTTCGCAAATAGACTTAGTTGTCAAGCGCAAATTGAAGATTTGGATTTGAAATGTTGCATTCTCGGGGAAAATCCCAAAACCAAGAGTTCAGGAAGTAATGTTTTTCTACTCGTTTTTACACACTGTGTCAAGGGTACTTCGTCCAATGACATCCTAATATTCATTCCGGACTTTGTGTTTTTTAATAAATTCATCTAGATCCCGAATATCTAATTGGATCCTCCTACCAACCCTAACACATGGCAATTTTCCATCCCAGATGAGCTCGCGGACTGAGTAAACGGACCTGCCAAGATATATTCCCGCCTCTTTAATTGTGTAAAGTCTTTTTGAGTGTTGCGTGGAATTGACTAACCTGCTTTTAAGGTCTCCCATACCTGTCTATTTAGGGTTATCCCTAGAACACGCTTTTGTAGTGTGTAGCAGTCACCGGTTCAGCATATCCCCAGCTAGTCGGAATGGGAGCTGTTAGTAGAACCAGAACTTCACCCCTGCCTCCCTACTTCTTCCCCGGGACAATCGCATCCTTGCAGGCTTTCGCTACTCTCATCTTCACCACGGTCTTAGCAGGAATCTTGATCGCCGCCCCCTCCCCTGATGCCGATAATTGAGCGTATCCAAATTTGTGTCCTTGGCGCCTTTGCGTGATACTTGGCCTTCGACCTGGAACCCGAAACCTGCAACTTTTCTTATTCCATTTTGTCCTGATCTGACAATCTCGCATATTATCCTTTTCCAAAAAAGACAAAGGAGATGCGATATGCACGTAACCCAATCTTTCTTGGTGGGGGTTTTTCCCAGTTTCGTTCTTTTGACCGTTCTGATATTTTTAGGCCAAGCTTTAGCCGAAGAAGTAACAATTTACGATAATAATAGGGGACATCCTATATTCCCCCTGTCAAGGAAAAAATTAAGTTTTTAAAAAATCAGAAGTTATATTGCAAGCCGTGTTTGGGGAACACAAATCCACCAAGCTCTTTCATAAACTTTTTGCTTTCGACGAATCCTTCACTTCGACGAACTTTGTACCTAATCGTTACTTTTATCCGGTATATCCCGCGCAAGCGAGACTATCGATCATCCCTAATCCAGATTACAAAATTCAAGTGAGAGGCCCAGGATTGTCCCCTACGAGGTCATCTGCCTCAACGTAGTTTCTCGGGCTCTCTCGTCGAATGGATCATCAACACTATGATTAAAAGGGTATCTCTATTTCTTCCTCCGAGTCCTTAGCTCGCTCTACACCTTGTTCCTTCGCCAAGTCCAAGAAATCCTCTTCATAGCAGTCCCAGAGGAGATCACTTAATTTCTCAAGCCCTTGCCAAAGAGCCCAGGCCAGCCGGGGTTCCCGTACCGTTGCCGATGATTTCATGACTCCCTCCCGGCTCCAGCAGAAAAAGGCTGGAATTCAACTCGTAGGTAACTCGGATTAAAAGACTCCTTTTCCTTCATTAACGTCCAGGCAATGATCAGAAGCTTGGCCGACAACTTGACCCGCATCTTGGTCTTGATCCCAGGTTCTCTTTCTCGGCCTCGGAGCTTATGAGTGTAATAAACGATAAAGTCCTGATTCCTGGTAGAAGCAATGAAAGCCGCCTGATACAAGGCATAACGAAGATCCGCTTTTCCTTTTTTGGAAATGACCGGAATCGCACTCGGGGAAGTTTTTCCACTCCGTTCGGCACTGAGGTCTAAACCCGCCATCTTCAAAACCTGTTTCCCGCTCTGAAAACGAAATGGATCTCCCACCGCCCCTAAAACCTTGGCCGAAACATCCAGACCAAAACCCGGAATGCTCAGCAAAAATCCATACTCGGGAAACTGGGAACAGACTTCGTCAATCTTCTCCTCAATGCCCTGGATACCCTCCCGGATCTGCTTCAGCCCCTCGACCATCACTTGAACCTCAAAGGCAACCGCCGGCCCAACCTCACAACCTACCGAATCGACAGCCATCTTCCAAATGGCCCGCAACCGATTCTCTTGCGACAAGCGCCTCTGGCCCGAAGACACCATCTCCACAAATTTGGAGTATTCCCAACCGGCAATCACCGAGGGATCTAAGCACCACCGCACTACCGCCAAACTCATCTTCTCCGACTGCTCAAAATACCGATCCAACTCCGGAAAATACTTCGCCACTAAATGATTGCGAATCCGCACCCGATACCCATGCTCTTGCCTCTTCAAACGCCTCTTCAACGACAACAAATTCCGCAAATCCTGCAGACCCCCTACCGAAAACTCATAAAACAAACACTTCCCCTGGGAAATCAAATCCGCTACATTGGCCGCATCCCGGGTGTCATTCGAGTCCCAACGCCCATCTAAGGTCTTACGATTCTCATGCGCGGCCACACCAGATACCAACACCACCTCCTGCCCACACCGCATCAAATGCTCTCCTAAAGGCTTATGATAATTTCCCGTAGGCTCCAAACCAAAAACCACCTTTTTAAGCCCCTCTTGAACTTTCATCGCTTCGGCTTGCACCAAAAGCTTTCTGAATCCCTCTATGTCATTTTCAAAGACCAAGCGCTTGAAAAGCGCCTTCCCTGTGGCCATGCCAAAAAAGGCATGATGCCTGTCTTTGGCCACATCAATGCCAACGATCAAATACTCCGTCGATTTCCGAATCTCCCTTCTGAATTGACGAAACTCTTCCAACCTGGTATGATCTTCTTCGTTCATGAGAAACCTCCTGCCTTATAATTTGAGTTTGGTGGAACATCTTACTTATCTCTAACAGGAGGTTTCTTTTTAGGGAATATCTGGTAACATACAAAATTATTTTTTCTATGTCATCCTTTGGAGTGTGTCCTCTCCTTGTTTCTATATATAGCGTTGTTAATTTGTTCAATTTCTTCAATTGCTTTTCCCCACTTGTATCACAAATCCAAAGCCCTCAAAAGACAGTATGAGTGCTGAGGACTGACAAGAGCACGATACGGGATCAGGTTTATAGCCTCCATTATCATAAAAATCCAGAAAAAGAACGGGGAGAACGATGGCAATTAAATGCTTTTTTATTTCACCCATTCTATCGATTACCAATCGGAATCGAGCATGCTTCGCTAAATAAAAAAGCCCGTGCGGTCGCGAACCGCACGGGCGATGGGTTTGAGCATTGTAATTATTAAAGTCTTTTTTACTTTTTTAATGCAAGTCCCGCCACCTTGGCAATCCTTCCATAATCGTCATGCATCATGGCCAACCATTTCCCGAAGGCGTCTCCTTTGATGAATTTTAGATCCGTTCCGCGGGACTCCAGGAATTTCAAAAACTTCGGATCTTTGCTCATCTTTTCAAACCCTTCGATTAGGAAACTCGCAATTTCTTTCGGAGTTCCTTTGGGAGCTGCAATGCCCCGCCAAGAAACCACATTAGCCTTATACCCCAGTTCGATAGTGGTAGGGACATCCTTCATGGCTGCAAACCGATTATCCGAGATGATCGCCAGAGTCTTTGCTTTTCCTGCTTGGACATGGGGATAAATTTCTGATGCGCTGGTGATCGTAGCATCTAGATGGCCGCCTAAAAGGGCGGTAATGGATGGGCCTGCTCCTTTATATGGAACATAGGTCAATTTCATGTCCGCGGCATGAGCCAATGCTTCCCCAGCCAAGTGCCAGGGGCTTCCCGTCCCAGCCTGCCCAACCCTAAGCTTTCCAGAGTTCGCCTTGGCATCTTTGACAAAATCTTCAAGGGTCTTGTATTTGCTATCCGCTAGAACGCTAATACAGGAGGGAACAACCGCAACCAGCGCGATCGGTTCGAAATCTTTGTACGTTACCGGATAGCCCTTGGTGGTGTGAGGAGCAATGGTCAGGGTTGTTACGACGAAAGTCAAAACATATCCATCCGGCTTGGCAGTGGCACCGTAATTGAAACCGATTGCGCCTGCTCCTCCAGCCCGGTTGGTTACAAAAATGGTTTCTCCAATATACTTTGACCCGAATTGGGCAACAGCCCTTCCAAAAATATCCGAATCACCCCCCGGGTTGAAGGCCACCACCATTTCAATTTTCTTTTTGGGGTAGTCCAGAGCAAAAGCTGCACTCTGACCGACGAAAAATCCCAAGAAAACAAAGAGTAATATCAAGAACCATTTATTTTTCAGCCTCTCTCTCATTTTCTTTCTCCTTTCTTTATTTTTCATCAAAAGACCCGGTTCCTATTTTTTTGATCCCCCCTCTCTGTTGAAAATTTCTCCTGGGTTAATTCAACTCTGCTTTTTCGGTGAACGATACAGCCGCTTGACCCAGGGAATAGCAAAAGTAAGAATCGTTAAAACGATCAAAACAGTACTAATCGGGGTAAGGAATTTGAAAACATCTCCGCCGCAAAGCAGAACTGTCCGGGCGAAATTTGCCTCTACCATACCGCTTAGGATCATGCCGATGATCAGAGGTGCTCGGGGAATATCTGTTTTAATCATCACATATCCTCCGATCCCGGAGATCGCCATTACATATACATCGAACATATTATTCCGAAGCGAAAACGAACCGGCGAAACAGAGCAAAAGGATGATGGGGTTTAAAAGATAAGCGGGGACCCGCGAGATTTTCGCGAAAAATCTTGCAAGGGTGAGGCCGAAGATGAGCATCAAGATATTCGCCACTCCCATGCCCACGATCAGCTTCCAAACGAGCCCCATTTGTTTGCTCATCAGAAGGGGGCCTGGCTGTAGACCGTGAACCATGAAAGCACCCATGATGATGGCCGTCACCGCTCCTCCAGGAATTCCCAAAGTTAGGAGAGAAATCATTGTACCGCCCGTGGCGGCATTGTTGGCCGATTCCGGGCAGGCAATTCCTTCGGGGTAGCCGGTTCCGAAAAGTTCGGGATGTCTGGAGAGATTCCTCCCCTGGCTGTAGGAAACGATGGCTGCAATGTCGGCACCGGTTCCGGGTACAGCTCCCACGATAACGCCTATAACCGAAGATCGGAGGAGGGGAAGTCTTAGGTTTTTGAACAAAGAGCGAGCAGGAAGAATTCTTTCGATCCTAGGTAATTTAGGACGGATTTGAGAAAGGGATTCGATGTTCATCAAAATTTCAGGGATAGCAAACATTCCAATCATCACCGGCATATATGGAATTCCGCCCAAAAGGTTACTGCTTTCGAAAGTAAACCGGGGAATACCATGAATTTCATCGATCCCGATGGTAGCAACGAAAATACCGATGCCCGCAGACAACAAACCCTTTGGGAGGGATTTACCGGAAAAGTGGGCTACCGCGGCCAGGGCAAAAACTCCCAAAGCAAAATATTCCCTTTCCCCAAAGGCAAGTCCTAAAATCGCGACTGGTTTTGAGACCAAAGCCAGCACGATGACACTGAAAAATCCTCCAATAAATGAAGAGATGGTCGCTATGCCAATTGCCAATCCCCCTTCGCCCCTCTTTGCCATGATATTTCCATCAAAGACTGTCGCCACTGCGGCCGGGGTTCCTGGAATCCCCATAAGAATGGCCGAAATTGAGCCTCCGTAGACAGCTCCCACATAGATCCCTAGAAGAAGCATGATGCCCGGAAGAGGTTCCATGGCGAAAGTAAGGGGAGAAACCAAGGCCACCCCCAAAGTCGCCGATAATCCCGGGAGGACCCCCACTATAATCCCAATAATCACCCCCTGAGCGATGATTAGAAGGATCGCGAGATCTAAGATGGCAAAAAAATGGGGAAAAAATAGTTCCATTCTAAAGATCCTTGCAGGTCAAAATTTAAGAGAAAACCACATTGAACAATAGAGAAAAAATTACATAAACGGCAGCCGTTACGGCAACTGCAGTCATCACGATCCGCGGAAGGGCTGGCCGGATTCTCCAAGGATATAGAAGGATGCTCAAAGCGGTTAGAAACGAAAATGAAATAGGAATAAACCCGGCAAGGGGATAAACCAGAATGAATAACAAAAATAAACCGATTGCTCCCAGGACTCGGTAAAGGCTCATGAAATCCTTTTCCGCCCGAAATTCCTCCTGAACTCCCCCCAAATCCCTCTGCATTTCCATCTGTTTTGATATGAGCCGACCAAATTCTTCAGGTCCCTGGATGTTTTCTATCTCTCTCCTTTCCTTGATTTCTTCCTCCAAAATCCTCTTGTTTTCCGGTTTGCTCAAAATAGAAAATTTCCGGGTAATGACACTCAGGTCTGTATTCTTTGGAATTCCCAGTCCTGCCCAGGTTCCGGAAATCAAGTCGACTCCTAACTCCTGAAACGTAGGGATGTTGGGAAGGGCGGGCAGACGCGTCGGGCTTAAAATGGCCCGGATTTCAAAATTCCGGCATAATTCCTCGTTCTGTAAAAAATGCGTTAATGGGCAGAACCCTGCCTGAATTCCTCCCTTTTTTAATGAGCCTAACATCTCAGGAGGATCGTCAAAAAATAGACTTTCGAATCTCCTAAATCCTTTCTTTTCCAACGCTTCCCGTAAATGATAAGGAAAATCCGCGGAATGGAAAAAGCCGACCTTAAAGCCTGCTAACTTTAGCAACGGTCGAGAGGTTTCGAATGAATCGATATTTCCTCCATATCCGGACAGGGTTACAAGGATATCGGGGTCAAAAACCACTCCCATGACTGGTACAAACTTTTCTAGAGCTTTGGAAGCACCCAAAAAATTTAAAGCGGTGGGTTTTTCGTTAGTGATGATCGTGATTATTTTTCCATCCGGCGCAGCCGTCGACCCCATATATTCCGCGGAAAAATAACCTTCTCCCGACTTTACCATGACGGCAACGGGGGTCTTCAGCTCTTTGGAAAAAATGCCGGCGATCCGGTTCACAATCAGACCCTTGCCGCTTCCAGAGGGGAATGGAGACAGGAGCTTATATTCAGGTGGAAAAAAAGCCTTCCCAGCGATCAAAACCGCCATGGCCATGACTATGACAAGAATAAAAAGGGGGAAAATTCCAGGTCCTACCGTTCCAGCCACATGGCTTTCAAAATGCGCCAAATCTGCCAGCATGAAGATGGACAGCCCGATTATACCCACCATGATGAAGATGATGGGAAGATCAGCCTTTTGTTTTCTCATCCTTCTTATTGGCTCCCCTCGATTGAGACCGGCTAAGGCCTATCTGCAAAATCTTACCGGAACAATTGAAGCAATTGGGTTACATCGTTTAGATTTTCAAAATCACGCATCAGACTAAGAATCTCTTCAACCTTTTTTTTCGGCACCGGATTTCGCGCGAAATCTGCACATTTGCGGAATTTTTCCTCGATCTCTTTAATCGTCATGGGATTGCTCGGGCATCCCCGCCTTTCCTCCACCCGTTTGGAAAAAACTTTCCCTTTTTTGGTTCGTATTTCCACGATGGCCGGCGTTACAATTCCCTGGAAGTTTCTTTCCAACTCGGCTTCCACATGGCAATCGACCCGGGCAGCCATTTTCAGTATTTCCGGATTCCGAATCGCTTCCTCGGTGAAGTCATCCAGAAAGACCTTTCCCTTCACAAGGGCTGTCGCGGCCGCATACGGGAGACTAAATTGAGCTTCAGGGATGGATTGGGGTACCCGGGTTTTTTCAAGAGGAAGGCAAACAAAATTGAAGCCTTGCTGATTGACCTTCGCAGTAATCTGAGCCACATCGTCGGGACAGAGGGCTTCTTCTTTGGAGATGTCCAGCACAGCGTCGATGGCTGCGTGGCTGTGCATGCAGCAGGGATATTTTTTTAAGGTGACATTGACCCCCTCGAACGTCTCCCCCAGCCCGTCGAGGAGCTTTTGTTTATCATATTCGCCACGCTGGTAGACGGGGTAATACCCAAACTTTCCTTCCAGGACTTCTTTGGCAGCCGTAATTCCCCGGCGGGCAAAAATCGCCGAATAAATACCTGCCTGCGCCACCAGGCCCTGACAGAAGCGGGTTGCGAGGGTTCCCTCCAAAAGGTTCTGAGAATTACCCGCTGTTTGGCTGTAGGCCAGCCCCATGGCATGAACCATTTTCTCTTCATTTAACCCGAGAAGGCGTCCGGCCACGCCCGCGCAACCAAAACAAGCATATTGGAACGTGACATTCATCCCGCTCAAGCCGGAGGGAATTTTATGCGTCCGCCCCATCCGACAAATCATGTCGATCCCCAGAGCCACAGCGGCCAAAAATTGTCTTCCGTTTAGACCCCCAATATATTCGGCTGCAGCCATGGCGGTGGGGACGATGGAAGCACTGGCATGCATCGTTCCGGGTTCAAAGACGTCATCAAAGTCTACGGCCCGGGCCATCATCCCGTTCGCCAGAGCTGCCAAGAACATGGGTACTTTTCGGTCGGTATGGAACAAGGTGCTTTCTTCCCTTCCGCCCCATTCCAGCACTTGTTCGACAACTTCTGGACAGCCCGCCGCCCCCGACCCCGCTAGCATTGAAGCGAATGTATCCAGAATGCTCCTTCGGGTCGCTTCTCGGACATGGCGAGGAATGTCCTGGTATTTTATATCAATTAGATTTCTCACTAAAGGCACGACCGCATCCATTGCAATCTTCCTCAAAGCATGAACAATAAAAAGGGGCTGCAGGCGCAGTGAGCCGCGCAGTCCATTTTCCAGAAGGTCAATATTTTTGGTATTTCTGCACCCTGGGAGGAGATTGGCGCATATCCAAACCCATCTTTTCTCCGAGCTCCCTGTATTTGGGCTTCAGACCGTATTCCTCCTTGTACTCCTGAAGCATGGGAATCCCCCAATTGTGTTTCTGCAGCCAATGAATGCCTTCCATGAAGTCGGGAAGCAATTCCGGAATGATGGTGAAAAGGATCTCGTCATCCTGGGCAGCCGCCAGCCGGCGGTCCCCCTTGCACGGAATGGCAATCTGGCATTCCCGCTTCAACAAAGAGGGGACCGTGGCGTACACGCAGGCCGCATGGCCGGAGAGCTGGGCTTGAATGTCCTTGCCGTCGATCCAGGTTTTCACGATGATCAACTGGCTGGTCTGCATGCCGTTGACATGCATGACAATTATATCAGGCATGAAATTGCATGTGTGCAAGGGAGCGGATACAATGCCTTTGTACAAGCCATATTCCAAATAGGGCATATTCTTGCACCATTCCGAAGCCGCCTTCAGGTCCCGCACGCTATCCGGATAGCGGTGATGCCCCTCGAGGAAATATGGGGTTCGCTCCACCAATCCCAGGCCGATGACAGGCTCCACGCACCAATTGTCTTCTTTGAACATGGCGATGGTCTGCCCATTCCTCTGGGAACGGGCAAAGGCTTGGCAAAGGGAATATTTGTGCCCCCAGTCGCGCGTGGGAATAATGGCCCCTTTGGGTACCTCCTTCTTATTTTTTATAATTTTGACGGCAATGGGATGCACCCGCATGCGCAGCCATTGCTCGAGTTCTTTGCCGTATTCGTGAAGCTGGCGTAACGTAATTTGTTTTTTCTTCCCTTGGTTCAGCCCTTTTGTTGCTTGTTTTCTCTTCATTCCCCTTAACCTCCTATGATTTTTTCCTGGCTTGTTTGACCCAAACCCTCGGCGCACGCTATATCCCCAAGCGATTTCGATCAGGCATTGCCCACCTGTAAGGATCACCTCTCAAAATTCATCCCTCCAGCATTCTTACGCCTCTTTTCCGCGCCTTCAGCTTTCGCGTCGATGGCGGGCCAGCAATCCCCCCCTTTTTTTCGATCCTCAATTTCTGCGCAAGAAAATCCACCGCTTGGCTATAATGGGCCTTTAGGAGCGCTCGGATCTTTTGCAGGTCTTTTTCTCTGCAAGCGTGCAGCATCTGCTGGTGTTCCACAATGGATCTTTCCATTCTCACCTGGTACAGCGTCAGGTTTTGGAACCAGCGGGTTCTTTTATCCGCGTCACAAAAAATCGCGTAGAGCTTTTGGTTATTCAGGCTCTTGGCGATTTCATGATGGAATTGCCAATTCAACTTGCGATAATTCTCCACATCTTGTTTTTCGACTCGCTGCTTCATCTCCTCGATCAATTTAGCCAAGCTGCTGAAGAAACTCTTGCCTTGCTCCAGAGATTTCTCACCGAGCGCAGATGCCTCGATCAATTCCTTAATGGAATAATTTTCGGCGATTTCTCTCCTGTCGATCCCGATGACCTCCCGGCCTTTCCGGTTTCTTCCGGTAGCGATCACTAGTCCCCATCGCTCCAGGCTCAGCAGGGCTTCCCGCACGGGCATGCGGCTGATCTCCAGCCGATCCGCAATCTCCCTCTCGATCAGGCGATCCCCCGGCTTGTACGTCCCCGAAAGGATCTCCTCTTCCAGAATCTTGAAAACCTGCTGCGCGATCGTTTGGATTGGTTTTATGATCTTTCTCCGATTCATCTTGCTTCCCATCCGTATCTCTAGCGATAGTTGGCGCCGCTCAAAACATTCACCAGATATCCCTTCCCGCCGGCAAACCGGATTGCATGTTGCAGGCCCGCGGGGACCAAAATCGAAGCCGGTCCCTTGACCCAATGTTTCTCATCCCCCAGCGTCACTTCCAATTCGACATCACCCAGAAGACAATACAACTGATTCACATCATGCGTGTGCAGGGAGGGGCCCACGCTCAATTCATCTTTCGCTTCCCGGTTCACCTGGCGCACCAAGAGGGTTACGTCTGACTCCGGAACCATCTCACGGTCCATGAATTTGAAAAGCGGCCCAATCTCCTGCTCCATTTTGGAGATATCATGATGAACCAACTCCTCGATGGTCTGCGGCTTCACGATGAATTTTTTCATGTTTTGCTCTATCGCCCGTTCCCCTCTGTTCCGCCCCAAACCTGATTAGATCCGGGCCTCTATGGGAAGCCTCTGGAATTCCTTGACATAATCCCGGATGAAATCCACCCAAAGGGAAAGAATTCTTTCTCCCTTTTCTTTCGTAGCCGCCATCGGGTCTCCCATCACGCCGGATTTTGTCACCTCATCGGACAGGTGATAGGCATAGGCCGAGATACCCTTGAAAGTCACCTGGGGACTGCCCTTTTGGACAAAACTATCGATCCTGGCTTTCACGTATTCTTTTTTCGCCTTGCTCATGTCCACCAATTCGGGGCGGAGCGCCAACATCACGGATGTCATGATCTCCCCCGCATGAAGAAACACTTTTTCCTTCAGTTCCGGGATGTCCTTCCCCATCTGATTGGCAATCCCCCAAAGGTTAACCATGCCAACTCGGGCCGCCGAACGGCGGACAAGCTCATGGGCGACCTCCATGATAGCGGGATCATTTCCCACATGGGAATTGATAAACATGATCCGACGAAGTCCATGCTCCACGAGACCGTCGCAAATTTCCCGCAAAACCTGGGTCAGCGTGGAAAGCCGTATGGAGAGGGTTCCGGGAAACCCCATGTGCCATTCCGAATAGGTGACCGAAATAACCGGGGCGACCAGAAGTTTCGTCCCGGCAGCCACCTTTTTCGCAACCTCCAGGGCGACGATGGAATCGACGCCCAATGGCAGGTGGTAACCTTCCACTTCCACCGACCCCGTGGGGAACAGAACCGTATCTGTCTCTTTTCTCGCTTCGACAAACTCCGTCCAGCTCATTTCTTCTAAAAGTTTCTTTTCGACCATTCTTTCCTCCTTTTCCGAGATCCCATTCCGCTTTCAATGCCGATTCCGACTTCACAGGCCTTCCTGTTTCCCGGGCCAGCCGGGTTTTCGCCGGTAAAACAAAAAAGCTGCATCAATTGCTTGAAATGCGATCCCTATCTTTTGAAAACAAGATCTTGATCGGGCGAAAGCCCGTGCTGAACCAATCGTCAACCTTTTACCGAATAGGGGAATATCCTTTGAATCAAAATGATCAAACCGAGTAGCCCGAACCCAGCGGCATCGGTCAGCAACCCCGGTTTTATCAAAACCAACGAGGCGATCACCAAAATCGCTCTCTCCGGAATCGTTGCCCGCCTAAAAAGCCATCCCTCCACCCCCGCGGAGAGGGCGATAATGCCGCAAAGGGCCGTACAGAGGACCCAAAGAACGTAGGGGGCCTTGCCGATCATTAACATGGAAGAATCATAGACGAACATAAAGGGAACGATGAAGGCGGCGATTCCGATCCGGCAGGCCGTGAAACCGGTTCGCATAGGATTGGCCCCGGAGATCGCAGCCGCAGCGAAAGCCGCCAGGCAAACAGGGGGGGTAATGGCCGAGATGCAGCCGAAATAAAAACAAAAAAGATGGGCGGCAATGGGTTTGACGCCTAATTCGAGCAAGGCTGGGACGACGATCGTCACCAAGGTAAGGTATACTGCCGTAGCCGGCATGCCCATTCCGAGGATGATGGAGGCGATCATGACATATACCAGAGTTAACCAGAGTTCACCTCCCGCCGCCATGACCAAGATGTGTGCGAATTTCATTCCCAACCCCGATATATAAACCGACCCGATAATAATCCCTGCACAGGCGCAGGCCATTCCAACTGTTACGGCCGCCCGGGATCCTTCCTCCAGGGCAGACAGGAAAGCCACCGGGGTCAGCCTGGTTTTTTTTTTCAAGAAACTCAACAGGAGCAGGCAGAGGACGGCCCAAAAAGCGGCCATCATCTCCGTATAACCGAGGGCCAAAAATACGATCAGGGCCGCAACAGGGACCAGAAGATGGCCTCCTCCGGCAAGGGTTTTCTGGAAGGAAGGCAGAGCATTCTTATCGATCGGCTTTAATCCTTCTCTCTTGGCCTCGAAATGAACCATCAACATCACGGATGCGAAATAGAGAACGGCGGGGATCAGGGCGTGCATGCAGACCTGAAGATAAGGAATGGAGAGAAATTGGGCGATAATAAAGGCGGCCGCGCCCATGATGGGGGGCATCAGGATGCCGCCGGTGGAGGCGACCGTTTCCACGGCGCCGGCAAAAAGAGGGCGATACCCAAGAGACTTCATCAAGGGGATGGTAAAAGATCCCGTCGCGACCACATTGGCCACACCGCTTCCAGAAAGCGTTCCCATGAATGCGCTGGCCAAGACCGCCGTCTTCGCGGGCCCGCCGGTCAGGCGCCCGGCGATGGAATACGCCAAGTTGATGAAAAAATTTCCCGCGCCGGTGCGTATCAGAAAGGAGCTAAAGAGGAGGAACAGGATGATGAACGATGAGACCACCATAAGGGGCAAAGAAAACAGAGCGATGTCGCTGAAGATCACATCCACGAACCTAACCCAGGGGGTGGGAGGGCTGTTCAGGAGCCCCGGGAAATAATTGCCGTAGACCGTATGAATGATGAAAAACCCCGTAATGATGACCATCGGCCATCCGACGGTCCGTCGAGTGGCCTCCAAGACTAGGAAGATGGCGAGTGAGCCCACAAAGGTATCCATCCGGGTGGGAGCGCCCCATCGCAGCTGCAGCTCATCGATATCATACAAAATATACACCTCGAGACCGATCGCCAGAAGAATCAGGAGGACGTCCAGTTGAAAAAGCCCTCGCAACGGCTGCTGGCCGGAACTTCCCCGGATGGGATGAAGGAAGAAAGTCAGGACCAGAATGAGCGTGAGAAAAACGGACCGGTGCGCCAAGGCCGTCGGCTCGCCAAAGTAGGCCGTAAAGAGATGATAGAACCCCATATAAACGGCAATCAGAGAAATCAGGACGAGTCGGATTGTCGCCGGAGAAATTTTCTTTTCTGCGAGGAAACGTTCGAAAAAGCTCTCTCGTTTGAATGGTTCCATTTTCAGATGCTTATTTCCGGTTTGCGAGGAGAGGAACGCCTCGTTCCTCTCCTCACTACGCCGTCACTTCACCAGTCCTTTTTCCTTGAAATACCGCATGGCCCCGGGGTGGACGGGAATCATATTGCCGATCAGCGGTGTGTTCATCGCATTATCTTTGGCAGGAACATATTGATGGTATTTTTTCTGGTTCTCCGCGACAGCCTTGGCGATTCGGTACACCAACTCCTCGTCCGAGTCGGCGCGGCAGATCAGCGTTGTCACCGCCATGATGGTGTGGACATCCTCCTTCTGATCTTCATCGAAGCTTCCTTTGGGGACCACGAGTTCCGCAATGCCCGGGGTGTCATCGAGAATCGCTTGAATATGTTTCTTATCCATGGACAAGAGTTTAATCCCCGGGGTCATCTTCAGGCTCAGGAAATTGGCGTGATTCAGCGGAAACATACAGGCAATTGCATCGAGATGTTTGTCCTTCAGCATATTCACTCGCTCGCGATCGCCCAGGATATTCACAACGCCTCCTTTGGCCTTGATGCTATCGAAGGTGATCCCATAGGCTTTGAGCGTGGCCTGGGACAATATGTAGGTCGTCTGTCCCACCTTGGCCGGCGAAATCCTTTTGTCGCCCAGGTCCGCGACCGATTTGCTCTGGCTATCCTTGCTCACTACCCAGACGAAGGGAAGGGAATACATGGAAATCAGGTGGCGAAGCTCCTTATGGGGTTTATCAAAGGGTTTTACCCCCTGGTAAGCCTGGACCTGGGTATTGGAAAGGCACATGCCTATCTGGCCGCCCCCGCTCTGGAGTAATTTCGCATTGGCCACTCCCCCGCCGGGACCGGGTTTGGTGGTTAACTCTGGAATTGCCTGATGGATAATCTCCGCCGTCAACGAAGCCACCGGGTGCCAGCCTCCCCCCAACGATCCGTTGTAGACCGTTAAATAAGACATCTTCGGTTTCCACTCCGCATACGCCATAACCGCAGTCAGCATGATACTCAAGAAAACAACGCAACTGATCTTTCCCGTCTTTTTCTGGTTCATGGGGATCCCTCCTTTTGTTGAAAAATTGAAACAAACCAGATCTGGCAACGCCGTCTCCTTTTTCGATTCTTTTCTTATCACCCCCCGCCTTTTGGATTTTCAGAAGACAATCGAGAACTTCGATATCTTGCCCCCTCCTGATCATTCCATTCCTCTAAGGGAGATGAAGCAGACCTCGCCCTCCTACCGTCGATCCCGCATCCAGAAAAATCCCAGCATGACAAGGAAGATCATGCCAATCGTCCCCACAAGGAAGAGATTAAAATGACCCTGATGAAAATGAGACTTGCCGAGAAACATGAGAACGGCGACAAAGGCCAGGATGAGAGCCCACCCGTATTTTTTCGCCATGGAGTTTCCCTTTCTTGTCCAGCGAACCCGATCATCGATATCTTCTTGCATGATCGGAGCTAACCGGCCTGCTCCGGGGCTTTTTACCTCCGTTGCATCTGCCAAAATATCCATGGATCGCCTGTCCAATTCTCTTTGAATTTCGCAAAAATAATTTCTTTTAAACAATTTTATTGGGTAACCACAAAACGATTTCCGGGAAGGCGATCAAAATGACCAGAACGACCATATCGCACAAAACAAAGGGCCAGATCCCGGCATAAATTTCCTCAAGCGTGGCCTTGTCCCCCATGACGCCCTAACGAAACGAGGATGTCGATTCCCGGAGCGCTTGTGCCGGCAACCATACTGGCCAACGTGTCCAGAACGACTTTCTTAGCCGCTTCGACAACTTGAACCGGCAAATCCCGGTAATTGAGGTCATGAACATATTCGACAAATCGATCCGCGATATCCATGACAAACAACACCTCCACCCATCCGCAAATTCTGCATGCCTGAAGGTTGAAAAAGGGGAACCCCTGCATGAAAGGGTTGAAAGAAAGGAACCTTGGCAATTTTGTCTTCCCTGGTCTTGATTGAAGCCATCAACTTCGGCGATATTTGGTATTCCAAATACAGTATTCAAGATTATTTGTCAAGTCTTTTATGTGATACTTTTTGGAATTCCGCCATAAGGATGGCAGGAAGGGATAGGGGAGGGGTACCCTAAAAGGGGTAGTTTAGGAATTATGGAAAAGGGAAATCAGGTTGAGTTAGTCAGGGGATTCTGAACAATGCGGGGGAAGAAAGCGGATGGTCTTCCTGGAACTTGAGGAAAAAATTATCCCTTTGGCTTTTCGGGGACAAAAGCCGCCTATGTTTATTCAATCTCCCTCTGGAACCGTTGGATCTTAAGCCGGTATAACTCCTTGGGAGTCATATCCATAAGGTAGAACAGTTCTTCTACGTCGACGATGCCATAGATGCCTTCATAGTAGACGATCATTTTATGGATGCTCTGGCCCATCTGTTTCCCTCTCCAACGGCGAATCCCCAGGTGGGCCAAACGCTGCCCCCGTTGACTCTTGTAGGCGTTAACCAAGCTATAAATGATCAGGGTTAAAATCGCATGCGCCCGGATGGCCGGGCAGGTCTTCTGCGGATATTTCAACAGATGATAGCCCTGCTTGAGCTCGCGAAACCCCTGATTCTCAATCTCGGAACGCAAATCGTATTGCTCTAAAATCCTCAGGGGCCATCCGACCGAAAGGCTGGTCAAAAAAATCTTCTCTTCCCCAGCCCCATACTCCCTCCTGGCCCAACGCACCACCATGATCCCATTGATGGGATTCGCCCGAAAACTCTTCCGTCCTTTTCCCCTCTTATGTTCCTCCTCTCCAAATTGATCATAGGACAAAAGCCCCCGCACCCCTAAAACTCGCACCTCTTTCGTCTCCTCCCAAAAGACCCTTTCCCCATCGGCCTTCTCCGACCGAAATCCCCGAAGATCCCGGCTCACCTCCATATTCGTCCGCGCCGGGATGACAAAATGAATCTTCATCTTCTTCCATAACCACCAAAGCAAAACCCCATCGATGAACGCCCGATCCACCAATAAAACCTTTACCCCCCCACCCGTCCGCTTCTGCGCTTCCCGTACCAACCTCTTCGTAAAACGCTTCTCATGCTCATTAATTTTCACCATCCGCGCCGCCACCACCAACTTATGCCTTGCCTCCAACAAAACTAATAACTTATACCCATACACATATCGGACCACCTCTACCTCTTGGCCCCCTCGCCCCCGAACCTTTTTGACCCCCTTCTTCACTCCACAACCCCGAAAACACTGGGTCGTCGGCAAATCCGTGGCATCCAGAATATAAGTCTTCCCCCGCACCAACTTATGTTTGACCAAGACCCGCACCGCTTCCTCTAAAATAAAATCCACCTCCTTCACCGAAAACCGCGAAAGAAAATCGGCCAACGTATCTCGGTGCATCGGCCCCCGACGCTCCCCCTTCCCCCGCTGACAAAACCCCTCCTGAATCTGCCGGGCCGTAAACCCAATGATCTTTAAAAGCGCCGTATCCCGAAACAGATGCTCCTCCAACTGATTCATACTGGAAATCCCAATGAGCTGCTTCACCTCATAAGTCAAAATCATCAGCAGCGTGGGAACCATGACCCGCTTCACCCGATGCAGCCGAAAATCCACCCGGGCGAAGAACCCCAGACTAAACAGAAAAATAAAAAAATGATCCAAAAACCCCCAACCCGCCCCCACCACCGCCTGCGGCCTCTGCCGCGCCTTCAGCTTCCGATAAACCTCCTTCTGCGCCCGCTCATGAAACTGCCAGCTACTTCCCATCCCCTCTCTCCATCTTCCCCTCCCCAATCTGCCACAATAAGTCGATAATCTCCCGGTGAATCTTTCCCAGCTGCGCCATTGCCCGCTGAAACCCTTGATAGTTACGGGCCTGTTCTACTGCCGGACTCGTCGCCTTCCCCAAATACTTATAACGACTCTTGCCTCCCGCTTTATAGGAAAGATAATAGTACGGGCCATGTTTCTTCTTCGAATCCTCATGGCAGGCACAAGAAGGTTTCCCGCAAAACATGTACTGCTTCACCACCGAACCCACGCGCATCGCCTTGGGCTTCATCAGTCGATTCTCTAAAAGACCCCGAATTTTTCGCAGCTGGCTAATCCGCTGCCGCCAACGGCTAATCTTTTCCATAATCTTTCCTATATCCTAATTAATTTAATACATATAGGATTAAAGCATTAAAAAAGAGGGATGTCAAGCCTTTTTTAAAAAAACTTAAAACGCCCCCCCTAATCTACTGACTTCAAACGGGATTTTAATCCAAATTTCTTATGGATGGCGGAATTTGAGTATGATACTCCAGTAGTGTACCAACTTTGGGTTGGAATAGCCTCATAACATTAAGTTATTATTTATTGTCTTGGGGGTTGGCTTGCCTCTTGGTTCTCTTGGGGGTCGGACCAAGATAACTATTTAATATGGTTTATAATGTCTATGAAAAAGTGGCTAGATTTCGCCCTATACTGGCCTTTTTAGGGGTAAAAAGAGCAATATTCAAAGATCCAATAGTGGCAAGGCATACTTGTCAATATATTCCAGGGCATATCTGGCACATACAAGGGGAGTCTGGATCTTCCTCCTCCCACTCAGGTTTCATCAGCCTCGGATACCGGTTTTAAGCATCAAATCCACCGGCCTCTTTCTCTCCTTCCCTTTTCTTTTCGACCCTCCCGCGCTCGCTCAGGTAGTACAGGATCGGCACCGTCATCCGCGACAGGAGGAGCGAGGCCACTTCGCCGGCCATGAGGGAGATGGCCAGCCCTTGGAAGATGGGGTCGAAAAGGATGACCGACGAACCGACGATGACGGCGGCAGCTGTGAGCATCATGGGCCGGAAGCGCACCGCCCCGGCATCCACCACGGCATCCGCTAAGGACATTCCTTGCTTGAGGCGAAGCTCGATGAAGTCGACCAGGATGATGGAGTTTCGCACCACAATCCCGGCGCCGGCGATGAAACCGATCATGGACGTGGCGGTGAAGAAAGCTCCCATCAGCCCATGGGCGGGCAGGATCCCCACCAGCGAGAACGGAATCGCGGCCATAATCGTGAGGGGGGTTTTGAAGGACTGGAACCAGCCGACAACCAGAATGTAGATGAGGATGAGCACGGCGGCAAAGGCCAGGCCTAAGTCGCGAAAAACCTCATAGGTGATATGCCACTCCCCGTCCCATTTTACGGCAAATTTTTCGGTGGTAAAGGGTTGGCGGGCGACATATCTTTCAAGTCGGTAGCCTTCGGGCAGTTTCAGCTGATCCATGGCCTGGTTGATTTTCAGGATCGCGTAGACCGGACTTTCTTCGCTCCCGGCAACATCCCCCGTGACGTAGACCACCGGCATCAAATTTTTATGGTAAATGGACTTTTCGGCGATCTGCTGTTCCACCCGCACCAACTCAGAAAGAGGGACCAAATTGCCCTGCTGGCCTTTGACTTTGAGCTGTTTTAGATCTTCAACCCTCGACCGCTCCTGCCGGGGTAAGCGAAACTGAATCGCCACATCTTCCTTTTCTTGCGGTTGGTGCAGGAGCCCAACCTCCATTCCGCTCAGGGCTAATTGTAAAGTGGCAGCAATCTGATCCGTCAAAACGCCATGCAGGGCGGCCTTTTCTTTATCCACCACGAACCGATATTTGACCTGATCGGCCTCCACGTACCAATCGACATCCACGACTCCTTCCGTTTTTGACAAAGTTTCCCGGATCTGCCGGGCAATCTCGATCTGGCGCCGATAATCGGGCCCGTATACCTCGGCCACGAGAGTTTGAAGAACCGGCGGCCCTGGCGGAACTTCAGCTACTTTGAGACGTGCCCCATACTTGGCCGCAATCGGCTGGATCATCGGGCGGACTCGCTTGGCGATATCATGGCTTTGCGACTTCCGTTCATCCTTGGAAACCAAGTTGACCTGGATATCGCCCACATTGGGCCCGCGCCGCAAGAAGTAATGACGCACCAAACCGTTAAAATTGTAAGGAGATGCGGTGCCGATATACATCTGGTAGTCCGTTACCTCCGGTACCGTTCGCAGGATATCGCCGATTTCCCGAGTGACCGCCGCCGTTTCTTCGAGGGTAGACCCTTCGTCCATGTCAATGATCACCTGGAATTCACTTTTATTGTCAAAGGGCAGCATCTTGACCTGCACAAATTTGATTCCAATGAGGGAGATGGCCCCAAGAAGAAGGAGGACGACCAGCAAAAGGAATGCATACCTCCATAAGGGACGATGGATCAATGGGGTCATGAGCCGGCGGTAAAGGCGGGTAGTCCAGCTCTCCTGCTCATGCAAGTCGAACTTTTCCCTTCGGAGAAGGCGCTGGCTGGCCCAGGGAGTAACCAAGAAAGCCACTAAAAGAGAGAAGATCATGGCGGCTGAGGCTCCAACAGGAATCGGCCGCATGTAAGGCCCCATGAGACCGCGCACAAAGAACATGGGGACAATGGCCGCAATGACGGCAAAAGTGGCTAATATGGTTGGATTCCCCACTTCATCCACCGCCTCTACGGTGACGTCAAGAATCGAACGCCCGCGATTCTCAGGCAGGTGATAATGGCGAACGATATTCTCCACCACGACAATGGCATCATCCACAAGAATTCCAATGGAGAAAATCAACGCAAAGAGAGTGATGCGGTTCAGC